>JANYCR010000015.1 GCA_025360185.1 Leptospiraceae bacterium
CTATTACTGATGACCATCATTGAAATACATCCCTGAAATAAAAAACAAAAGATTAGAAGTAAAGAATTTTTTTTCATGAGCGGATAATTTTTGTTATTCGTAGAATGTTTGACATTTTACAAGTAGGGGCTGAATATATTCAGCCCCTACTCTATGAATAAAATCTTAATGCAATCCTGTCAAATCGAAACCAACCAATTCGCATTAAGCAAAATAGATTTCTCACATCCACCCATTCGCTTAGCCGCGAATCCTTCCACCAAGCGATGTTCGAAATGACTGGAGTAAAACTTTTTACATTTTGAGACCCCGACTGAAATTCACCCTACGCTCCAAGTATTCGCGACCAACGCCTTCGCATGGGGATGACAACTAAAACCCTCTCTGCTTAACTCAATGCTGCTTCTTGGGGCGCAGCATAATGTGCCTCCGTGGCAAAACCATCTGTGTTCATCCGTGTCCATCCGTGGTAATCTTCAATTATCCCCCAAACACCCGCTTATACAAATCAGATTGCAAGATAGAGTTAGGATCAAACTTTGCCTTTAAAGCTTTGAATTTATTGATGGCGTCTTTGGTGAGATAACGTTCAGCGATTTCGGGGCGTAATGTGCTGTCTTTTGCGAAGTAGAATCTACCTTTGTTTTTAAGAACGATTTCGTCTAGCTCGGCACATATCTTCCAGAGTTTTGCTTTGTTACCCTTAGTCACAGGAAAGTCCATCGCCATGGAGTAACCGTTGACACTGTGGGTAAATAAAAATTCGTCTTTGCGGTGGCGTTTGAATACTGCAAGATAGGATACTAGTCCACGATTCTGGCAATGAGTTAAAATCTCTGTCATGCCAATTAACGCATTTTCTTCGGGAATAAAAACCTGGTATTGGATCATGCTTCCAGGTTTGTAAATGAATTTCCAATTAGGAACATAGTCTAGTAGAAATGCAAATTCTGCATGACCTTGCATGTATGGTTTTCGAGAAACAAACCCGAGCAGATACTTCGCGTAATTCACAAGTCGCATTCCTAGAGAATTTGAAAATGGATACATAAATATCCACATCCACGATTTAGGAATCAGTCCAAAAAAAGTAGACGGAAGATTTTGTTTGTCCAGTTTGCAGTTTGCCGGAAAATCCTTGTCTTCCCCTGCTTTGAGATTATCCGCACGGTGAATGAGACCACGACCGACATTTTCTCCAGAGCCAAATGCATCTACCCATCCAACTAAGTAATCAGAATCAGCACGATTTTTTTCAAACTCGCCTATCATTTCCTTCAAGCTCTTCACTGGAATTGGGGTTACTTTCATTTTGCCGGAATAGATTTTTTTCAACTTGATTTTAATTTCGATAAAACAACCAAGCATTCCAAGACCACTGATGAAAGTATAAAATAATTCTTTATTCGATTCCTTCGTGCATTTAATCAATTCTCCGTTTGGAGTTAAAAAAGTAAATTCAACAACATGCTCTCCAATCGGACCGACTGCAAAATTATTTTTTCCGTGAATGTTCATTGAGAGTGCACCACCGAGCGTTGGCATCATAGTTCCACTTACAACGGGAGGCCAGAATCCCTTCTCGATAGAGTATTCCCAGAGTTGCTTAATCGTTACTCCAGACTGAGCGGTTAATATACAAGTAGCCTCATCGAAGCCAATGATTTTATTGAACCCGCGCATATCGGCAACAATACCTGCGTTGTTTACAGAAGCATCTCCATAGCTACATCCGCCACCGCGAAATGCGATCTTGGTTTTATTTGCAACGGCATATGCGAATAAGTCGCGTATTTCTCTTTCCGTTTTAGGACTGAAAACACGGCTCATGGAATAATGATTCATTCCCCATGTTTCGACTTTCTCGGGATTGGAAATTGGAAAATAGATTGCTGTGTTTTCGTTCATTGTTGTATCCTTAAAATATCATTTCTTTAAGAAAGAAATGATTTGTTTAAAATCCAACCCTCTCGAGTTGGGGTGAGATTTACGCCTAACGGCGGGTTTGCCACCGCAGGTTATTGATTTTTCTTTCCTATACATTGAGCTTTTTAAATATAAACGAAGGAATCATTTTTATAATGAGACCGACTAATGCCCATCTTGCGGGAACGTAAATATTTTCTTTGCCATTAGCCGTAGCTTTTATAATAATCTTCGCGGCAGTATTTGCGGAGATTAACCAGAATAGTCCTTGCATTCCTTTCGTCATATCAGTGTCAATAAAACCTGGCTTAACGGTTAATACTTGTATGCCTTTACGAGCTAAGCGATTGCGCAAACTTTCTAAATAAGTATTTAACGCCGCCTTACTTGTGTTATACGCTGGACTCCCTACACGTCCTCGATCTCCTGCAATGGAAGAGATTCCAATTATCTTACCAGAATTTTTCTTTTGAAAAAAATCTGCGGCAGCATTGAGCCATGCAAATGCTCCGAGAGTATTAATGTTTAGCATACGAATATCTTTTTCAGTTGAGAATTCATCTATCGCGACTTTTTCTAATATGCCAGCACAGTAATAAATTTCATCCAAACCTTCCATGATTTTAACAGCATCGGCAAAAAAATTCTTAGCTTCTTCAAATTTCGCGACATCGTGTTTAATGATGCAATACTTCGAAGAAGGAATCTCTGCAACGAGTTTGTGTAACTCATCTTCTCTACGCGCAATAAGCGTAACATAGGCACCGGATTTTAATAATTCCTTTGCGATCTCAGAGCCAATCCCACTCGATGCTCCAATAACGATAACTTTTTTTGACATGCTTAAATAGTCCTTATGAATACAGAACGGCTAGAAAACTATTATCTGACAAGGAAAAATTTTCTATTTTCAGAAACCTTACCTTTGTTTTTATGTAAATTAAAAGAGGGCAAAATGGAATTCATCAAAGGAACTATAGATTTTATATTACATATAGATAGACATCTCGACGCGATAACGACCGAATACGGAACTCTTACCTATGTCATATTATTTTTAATTATATTTGCAGAGACAGGACTCGTCGTAACTCCCTTTCTGCCCGGCGACTCTCTTCTATTTGCCATTGGTGCAATCGCAGCGAGAGGCACACTCGATGTATTCTTATTATTTTTTATCTTAGCGATAGCCGCAATACTTGGGGACACTGTAAACTACTGGGTTGGAAAATTCCTAGAGCCAAAATTAGAAACAATTCACTTCATCAACAAAGATCATCTGAAGAAGACGCAAGACTTCTATGATAAGTATGGCGGAAAAACAATTATCATCGGGCGGTTTATCCCGATTGTCCGCACCTTCGCTCCTTTCGTTGCAGGGATTGGCACAATGAACTACTCAAAATTTATTATGTATAATATTGTAGGCGGACTTCTTTGGATTAGCATTTTTCTAATCGCAGGTTACTTTGTTGGAAACCACCCAGAAGTCAGAAAAAATTTCACTTATGTAATTTTTGGAATTATCATTATTTCTGTAATGCCAGCAGTGATTGAGTATTTTAGGAATACAAAAACTACGGTTTAGTAATGGCATTAAGCTGGAACGAAATCAAAGAGCGAGCAGTAACCTTCTCAAAAGAATGGGAAAATACTATAAGCGAAGATGCAGAAGCCAAGTCTTTCTTGGAGGCATTTTTTCGTGTATTTGGTGTTAGCCGCAGAAAAATAGCTACCTTTGAACATAAAGTAAAAAAGCTAAATGAACACGATGGCTACATCGACCTTTTCTGGAAGGGTATGATGCTCGTAGAGATGAAAAGTAAAGGAAAAGATTTAGACAAAGCTTTTATCCAAGCAAAAGAGTATATCCAAAAACTAAAAGAAGAAGAAATTCCAAAATACATTTTGGTTTCTGATTTTTCCAATTTTCGATTGTATGATTTGGAAGTAGGGACTAATCTAGATTTTCCTCTAATAGAATTAGTCAATCATATACAAGCATTCGGATTCATCGCGGGCTACGAGCAGAAGACGTATGAAGACCAAGACCCTGTAAATATAAAAGCCGCGGAGCTAATGGGTAAACTCCACGATAGACTTAAAGAAATCGGATATGAAGGTCATCCACTAGAAGTTTACTTAGTGAGAGTCTTATTCTGCTTATTCGCTGAAGACACTACCATTTTCGATAAACAATTATTCCAAGATTACATTGAGCAAAGAACAAGTGAAGACGGCTCTGATTTAGCAGGAAAGCTACAAGAAATTTTCCAAGTGCTAAACACTCCAACAGAAAAACGATTTAAAAATCTAGACGAACAGTTAAATAAATTTCCTTATGTAAATGGAAAGTTATTCGAAGAAAACTTACCCACAGCTAGCTTTGATTCTAAAATGCGTCACGCGCTACTCGAATGCTGTTATTTAGACTGGGGTTTAATTTCACCTGCTATCTTTGGCTCTATGTTTCAGGCGGTTATGAATAAGGAAGAGCGCAGAAACCTTGGTGCACATTATACTAGCGAGAAAAATATTCTTAAACTAATTGAGCCACTTTTTCTAGATGAACTATATGATGAGTTTGAATCCGTTAAGGGTAATCGAAATAAGCTGATAGATTTCCACAAAAAATTAGGTAATTTAAAATTCTTAGACCCCGCTTGTGGTTGCGGTAACTTCTTAGTAATCACCTACCGAGAATTGCGAATTTTAGAAAACGAAGTTTTAAAAGTTCTGAGTCGAAAGGAAATGTTTACCAATATCAAAAACGTAGCGCTCTTAGATGTAGACCAAATGTATGGAATTGAAATAGAGGAATTTCCTGCAAGAATTGCCGAAGTTGCTATGTGGTTAATAGATCATCAAATGAACCAAAGACTCAGTAAAGAATTTGGAGTTTACTTTCTAAGACTTCCATTGCAAAAAGCGGCTAATATCAAACATGCGAACGCACTCCAAATTGATTGGAAAAGTTTAATTCAACCTCGAATCATCGAAACTTACTTTTACGATATGGGCAAAAAGGAAGTAGCCGGTAAAATAAAAGAGGTTAGAGACGATTATGCGTATATACTTGGGAATCCGCCTTTTGTGGGACATCACTTACAGTCGGAAAGACAAAAAGAAGACTTGCACCATGTTTTAAAAGACATCCAAGCGGCTGGTGTTATGGATTATGTGACAGCTTGGTATTATAAAGCATCTGACTATGTTCAAAAATCTAAAATTAAAGTAGGATTTGTTTCTACAAATTCCATTGCACAAGGAGAACAGGTTGGCATTCTATGGACTCATCTTCTTGGAAAATTTAATATGAAGATTCACTTTGCACATAGAACATTCAAATGGAGTAATGAGGCTAAAGGTAACGCGGCAGTATATTGCGTAATCATTGGATTTGCCAATTTTAATATAGAAGAAAAAATAATTTTCGAATATGAGGATATAAAAAGAGAGCCTCATGCAATCAAAGCAAAGAATATCAATCCATATTTAATTGACGCAAAGGATTTATTAATTCAGAATCGAAATAAACCAATCTGTGATGTTCCTCAAATGATGTATGGAAGTAAACCGACCGATGGCGGCTACTTTATATTTACCGACGAAGAGAAAAAAGATTTTCTAAAGAAAGAACCTCTAGCTAAGAAATATATAAAACCTTTTATAAGTGCTAAAGAGTTTTTGAATAATGAGAAAAGATGGTGTCTATGGTTGGTAGACGCAAACCCGAATGAAATTAGAGAAATGCCAGAGGTATTAAAAAGAATTGAGCAAGTAAAAAAAATTAGAGCAGAGAGCGTTGCTGCATCGACAAGAAATTATAAATATCATACTTTGTTTAGGCAAGTTACACAACCTAACTCAAATTATTTAGTAGTCCCTTTGCATACTTCTGAAAATAGACAGTATATACCGATTGGTTTTTTTACAAAGAATGATATTGCGAATAATAGCTGTTCAACAATTCCGAATGCATCTCTTTTTCACTTTGGGGTTTTGACTTCTGTAATGCACATGACTTGGGTTGGAGCAGTTTGCGGTAGATTAGAAAGCCGCTTTCGTTATTCAAAAGATATAGTCTACAACAACTATCCCTGGCCTTTTAACCCCACAGAAAAACAAATCAAATCCATTGAAACTTGCGCACAACGAGTATTAGATGCTCGACTGGAATTTTCCAATAGTTCTCTTGCTGATTTGTATAATCCGCTCACTATGCCACCCAAACTAAACAAAGCGCATCAAGACTTGGACAAAGCAGTCGATGCGGCTTATCGAAGTAAACCTTTCGAGAGTGAAGCTAAACGTATGGAATTTTTATTTGAGTTATACGAGAAGTATACTGCTGATTTATTTACAAAGGGAAAAGCAAAGAAAAAAGGAAAATGAATTTTTAAAGGATTATTATGAGAAGAAATATTGTTCATCCAGGAGCTGACGAATTAATTTACGAGATTCGTCAAATTGTAGGAGTTGGTAAACAACTCGAAAAGTTAGGAGTCCCTATTACTTGGGAAAATATTGGTGATCCTGTTCAAAAAGGTGAGCATATTGCCCCGTGGATAAAAGAAATAGTAGCCAACTTAGTTCAAAAAGATATTAGCTGGGCGTACACCGCTACGCAAGGAGCGGAAAACACGCGTAAGTTCCTAGCAGAAAAAGTAAATGAACGAGGTGGAGTAGAGATTACTCCTGATGATATTTTATTTTTCAATGGACTCGGTGATGCTGTTGCAAAAATTTTTGGCTTCATGAGACGCGAAGCACGTATTCTAGGACCGAGCCCTGCTTATTCTACATATTCTTCGGCTGAGGCAGCACATAGCGGCTACGAGCATTTAACCTATGAACTCAATCCTGACAATAATTGGATGCCGGATATTCAAGATATCGAAAACAAAGTTCGTTATAATGATTCCATAGCAGGGATACTCTTAATTAATCCCGATAATCCAACCGGCGCAGTTTATAATAAAGAAATCATGCGAGAGATTGTAAAAATTTGCGAGAAGTATGATTGCATTTTAATTTGCGACGAGACGTATGCACATGTAAATTATTCAGGCTCAGGCTCCATTCATCTTTCGGAAGTAATCGGAGACAAAGTATGTGGAATGGCTCTTCGCTCTATTTCTAAAGAACTTCCCTGGCCTGGTTCACGCTGTGGATGGATAGAAGTATTCAATCGTAAAAATGATCCTCTCTTTGAGCGGTATATAAAGACTTTGCTCGATGCTAAGATGTTAGAAGTCTGTTCGACTACGCTTCCGCAGATGGCAATCCCGGAAATTTATGCATCGCCAAAATTTATTCCGCACCTAAACGAGCGTAACCGCAAATATAAAGAGCGCGCGCAAAAAGCTGTAAGTATTCTAGCAGGGACAAAAGGAATTCAGGTTGTTGAACCCAAAGGCGGATTTTTCCTAACTGTTTTATTTGAAGAAGGCGTGCTCAATGACAAGATGAGTTTACCGATTGCAAATGCGGCTGCTAGCGATTACATCCAACCGATGCTAAAGAATATTGCGAACGATAGGCGCTTTGTATTGAACCTTCTCGCATC
>JANYCR010000042.1 GCA_025360185.1 Leptospiraceae bacterium
TTTGCTCTATGGGCAGTCGGACTGTAAACATTCATTCCAATGCTAAAATGTTCAGACGGATTATAAGAAACACCGGTCACCACATTCCAAGCCTGCGGAATGGAATTGTAAGCCATATTATCTCTTTGCGAAAGTTTATTGCCTAACACACTAAAACCACGAAACCAAATATCATTTGAAAAGTATTGATTGAATGCTATTGGGTTAACCACTTCAGCTTTCGTTGAAGGCGATGGCGTGTGCCTTGGTCCTTCTGTAACTGGCTCTGCTGGTTCTGTATCAGGTTCTTCCTTTGCTATTGGAGTTTCTTTTACAACTTTTGGTTCTGGTTCTTTTTCTTTTGTAACGGTTTTTTCTTCTACTGGCACTGGCTCTTCAGTTTTAACAGAGATACTTTTAACTTCTTCTCTTTCTTTTTTCTCTGTAACCTGTGGCTTTTCTTTAGCAAGTGTTGTCTTTGGTGCCGGTTTCTGTTTCTGTTTTCCTTTTTTTGTTTTCTGTGCCTGTAAAGAAATTGTAACTGAAAGGCAAAAGATTACAGCTACTCTTATTATGCTTAAAAATTTCATTCACTACCTACTTGTATTGGAATTTTCTTTTGATATCCAGTTCACAGAATCATTTTTTATAAAATGTAAGTTATCACTGCTCAAAAGTAATAACCACTTAAAAAATAAATATATAAGATTGTCAAATAGAAACAGAGGATAATAGGGCGTTTAACGAAAAAAAAATTAAAAAATATATTTTCTTTTAATTTTTGATAAAACATTCTAGTCAAAGTTTTTTTATTGACTCAAAATTATTTCTGTTTGCGAATGACACATGTCTACCGCGATAAATACTATGAAAATAATTAATGCTATTAGCCTTTCACTTCTTTTGGTTTTCGTATTCCCAGTATGTAAAGGGAAAAAAGATGATATTATATTTGATCCAAAGGACAAATACGATGCTGCTATTTTAAATTGGGTAGAAATTTTTCAACCCTCTACCTTGACTAAGCAAGAAAGGTTAGATGAACTTCTCTGGTTTAAAAATACTGCAAAAAATTTCCGTGGCAAAAAAATTAAAACCGTAGCGGAAAATATTGATACTCATTATTGGGAAAGCCGCGTGCTAGCAAAAGCATTTTATGATATTACCGGAGTTGAAGTAGAGCATGAGATCATCGGCGAAGGAGATGTAGTCGTTCGCATCATGGATCAAATCGAAAATGACAAACAATGGTATGACGCATACGTAAATGATGCCGATATGGTAGGAACACATTTGAGGACACAGGGTGTCGTGGTGTTAAGCGACTACATGAAAAATGAAGGGAAAGATTTCACGAATCCAAACCTTGACCTAAATGATTTTCTAAATTTAGAATTCGGACAAGACTATGATGGTAATCAATTGCAACTTCCCGACCAACAATTTGCAAACCTTTATTGGTTTCGTTACGATTGGTTTACAAGAGAAGATATCAAAAAACAATTTAAGCAGAAATATGGTTACGAGCTAGGAGTTCCTATAAATTGGGCGGCTTACGAAGATATTGCGGAGTTTTTTACAAACACTCCGATTGATGGAAAGAAAGTATACGGTCACTCCGATTATGGTCAACCCGGTGCTTCGTTAGGTTGGAGATTTACCGATGCATGGTTATCTATCGCCGGCGTGGGTGACAAGGGTTTGCCCAACGGACTTCCAGTGGACGAATGGGGTATACGGGTAGAAAATAAAATTCCTGTAGGCTCGTCCGTTTCGCGTGGGGGAGAATTAAATGGTCCCGCAGCAGTTTACGCACTTACTAAATATATTGATTGGATGAAACTGTATGCGCGTCCAGATGCATTCAAATTAGATTGGGCAACTCATGGTCCTACTGCGTCAGAGGGTAATGTCGCTCAACAAATATTCATGTATATCACATGGCTCTCCGATGCAAGATTTCACAGTGCGGACAGTCCCGTTTGTGATAAGTATGGAAAACCAAAATGGAGAGTAGCCCCGACTCCTCATGGTAAATACTGGGAAAAAGGAATGAAAGTAGGATACCAAGATGCAGGAAGCTGGACTATACCTAAAAATGTTCCAGAGGATAGAAAAAAAATGGCATGGTTGTGGGCACAATTCACAGTCTCGAAGACAGTAGATTTAAAAAAATTCTCTATTGGCGGAACACCTATTAGAAAATCTACGATTAATTCTGATTATCTCTCAAAGAGGCTAGAAGACTATGGTGGGTTAATAGAGTTTTACCGCTCTAGAGATGAAAAGACTTGGACAGATAGTGGACCCAATGTTCCTTATTATTCAGGATTGTCCGCCCTCTGGTGGAAAAATGTTGCTAAAGCAATTACTAACGAGTTTACCCCGCAACAGGCGATGGATAATTTGGCAGAGGAACAAGATGAGTTAATGGCAAAAGTAAAATTAAAAGCATATGCCCCCAAATTAAATCCTAAGAAAGATCCAAGTTATTGGTTTGCTCAACCTGGTTCCCCAAGACCAGAAATTAAGGAACGAGAGACCCCCAAAACAATCGCTTACGAAGAACTCCTTAAACAATGGACGAAAGAAGGTAAATAATGGACACCAAAACTAGAATAGAAAAAATTCTGACTTTCCAATCTCTAACTAGATTATCACTCAGAAAAAAAGTAAATATTTTGGGGATATTCATTATATTACTCTTTTCGGTAATCCTCTTTGTGAAAGTTCTTCCTCTACTTGAAATTGGTAAATTAGAAGAGCGTAGGGGAAAACTTCGTGCAGTGGTTAATTCTGTTGTGTCGCTCATTGATCATTATGAAAGGGGACTAAGGCGAGAGTCCTGGAAAACAGATCCAACACAGCCTAAAAATATTGAAGAAGCAAAAATACTGATTATGAAAAACCTCCGTCATATGCGCTATGACAAAACGGAATATTTTTTTATTCTAGATGGAAAAGGGAAAATGGTCATGCATCCTCTCAAGCCTGAACTAGAAGGGCATGATATGATGGATACAAAAGGTCCTAAAGGTGAGCCCATATTTCATGATCTTGTAATTCAGTCTCAGAGAGACTCAGAAGCTTTCGTAAGTTATACTTGGCAATCTAAATATAGTCCCTTGATTTTTGAACCACAAACATCTTACGCTAAATACTATTGGGCATGGGATTGGATTGTTTGCTCTGGAGTTTATACACAAGATATTCTAGATTCTATGCAAGAAATCAATTATCTTTCAGCCGGCTACGTAGTAGTAACCTCTGCATTTACAATTTTTATTTTATTTATCTTCGTTTATTTTAACCTTTCTAAACCACTTATGAATTTGCTAAAGGGTATTGAGGAAATAAAAAAGGACAACCTAGATCATAAAGTAGAAGCTCATTTTGATGATGAGCTAGGTCATATTACCCGCCAATTCAATACTATGATTGAAAATCGAAAGCAAAGCCAGGAAGATCTGATTCAATTGAACGCTTCTCTCGAAACAAAAGTAATCCAAAGAACAGCGGAATTATCAGATACTTTAGAACAAGTCCAAGAGTTAAAGGTAAAACAAGACGGTGATTATTTTTTAACTTCTCTTCTATTGTCCCCGTTACAATCGAAGGGTCCGGAAGAGGAAAATATCAAGACTGAATTTTTTATCAAGCAGTACAAAACTTTTTCCTTTCGTCAATGGAATGCTGAACTAGGTGGTGACATCTGCATTACGGATAATATTAAATTGAGTGGTCGTAAGTATTTATTTTTTGTAAATGCGGATGCGATGGGAAAATCTATTCAAGGAGCTGGTGGTGCTCTAATTTTTGGAACTTCTGTTAAAGCAGCTCTTATTCGAATTAAGTTAGGCAAATCTCCTACAATTCTTCCTGAAGCATGGCTCAAAAATCTGTATCATGATTTGGATCAACTCTTTACTACTTTCGACGGCTCAATGCTTATTTCAGCCGTGATGGGACTCATCGACGAAGAAAATGGAGTTGTTTATTTCTTAAATACAGAGCATCCATGGCCAGTTCTTTATAGAGATGGCAAAGCTTCTTTTATTGAAGGGGATAATCACTTAATGAAAATAGGAACCCCAGAAAAAGAATACAATCTCTTACAGGTTAAAATTTTTCAGTTAATGGATGGAGATACATTTATTGCAGGTTCAGATGGAAGAGATGATATCATATTGAATGGAACGGACGATGTAAATCACGACGAAACTTTATTTCTAAAAGTAGTCGAGGAGTCGGGCGGTGATATTGATTCGATAGTAAAAGGAATCGCTAAAATTGGAAAACTGAAAGATGACCTATCTCTTTTGTCAATTAAGTTTAATAAGTTAAATACAGTGGATAATGCTGGTTTGTCCGATGAAGAGAAGAAGATCCTACTCAAAGCAACTAAATTACATAAAAACAATGAGAATAAGGAAGCATTAGCTCTTCTAAAGAAAAATTTTGATCGCAAACATTTTTCAATTCCTATTTTCAATCTTACTAAAAGGATTTATTTAGTAGAAAAAGATTATCTACAGTATTCTAAACTTCTTATTCGATACCATATGCTATACCCAGAAAAAAATGAGAACCTTTTGAAAATATCTAAAGCACTTGTTCTTTGTAACCAACCAGAGCAAGCAGCCGACTATGCAGAATGTTTTAGAGTGAGAGAGCCTTTGAATGAAGAAAATTTACTCCATCTCGCAAAAATATACAAGCTATCTTCTCATTACAATGTAGCACTTCGTCGATTAAATGAAGCTCTAGAATTGAATCCATCCAATGAGGAAGCTATTAAATTGAAGGAAAGTATTGAATTGCTAATCCATCAAGCAAATGTTATTAACTTGGATGAACCAATTTTAGAAATTTCAAAATTCGATTATTAGATTCCCTCTTTATTAAATCTTCTTCCGTAAGCAACTCAATCGCTACGGGAGAAGTAATCTGATTTTGAAAGCCAAATTAATTTCGTATTACGTCATGACATTCTTTTATTTAGAAAGGGCAGGATATCTATCACCTACGGTCTAACAAGGGGTAGCCACCCCAATTTACACCGCACAACTATCGAAGAAGAGCGAATCCCATGAAATTATGATTATAGTTTCCAATACAAGTCCAATTATCGCTTTTAGTAAAATCGAAAAGCTATTTATATTAGAGAAATTATTCGAGCAAATTCTTTTACCGCAAAGGGTTATCGAAGAGTTAAGTCCATTAAAACTTGGAAAGGCATCTTTGCCGTTGGAACAATAACAAACTCCTTTGATACAGCCGCGAATAAATATTGGACAGGACTTAATTCAAACTGGACGTCAAATGGCAGCTATTGCACTCAATGGACTAGCACAGGAGGCAGTGGGAAATGGAAATCAAACCAACAATAATGCAATTAATTTAAATACACCAGCTTGTTCGGGAACACAGGATTTACTTTGCGCAGAGCAATAGATATTTTTTCTAATAATTTGCCTCTAACTTCTCCCATAATTCTTTCTTATTCTACCCTACAAGTTAAAAGCTTAAAGTAAAATCAGTCCGAGATCATATCCTTTAAAAAAATTGCTTTGTATGGAATGGTAGAAGAAAAGTATAGATTGGAAAGCTCCAAATAAAAGTTTCATATTGGAGATATAACAAGACCCATATTATTCTTGTTAGTATTGGATAGAATTATTTGCAAACCTTAGATTCCGTTAAAAAATTATTTCATATTTCAGAATTTCGATCCTACCAAGAAGATATCATTCGTCGAATTCTAGCTGAACAACATTGTTTAGTCATTATGCCAACAGGAATGGGTAAGTCACTTTGTTATCAGATTCCAGCTCTTATTTTAGAGGGGCTAACAATTGTTATCTCACCACTCATAGCACTTATGTATGACCAAGTGAATGCTCTAAAAAAAATCACACCCCACGTAACTTTTATAAATTCTTCGTTAAAAAAAGAAGAAAGAATTTATCGACTTGAAGAATTGAAAAATGGAAAATATAAAATTCTATACATCACACCAGAAAGATTTAGAAGTAAGTTTTTTTTAGATGCAATCAAAAACCAAAAAGTTTCTCTACTTGCAGTCGATGAAGCCCATTGTATAAGTCAATGGGGACATGATTTTAGACCTGACTATTCTCGGATTGGAGATATCCGCAGTATTTTAGGAAATCCTACTACGATTGCACTCACTGCAACAGCGACCAAAGCTGTGCAAGATGATATCATTGCCCAACTTGGATTTGATTTCAACGAAATCAAACTTTTCCATTCAGGGATTGCTCGCCCCAATCTCTATCTTCATGTAGAGACAAATATCGATGAGCCCATGAAATGGAAATCCATTTTAGAATTAATTCAATCAGATAAAGAATTGAATCAGGGAAAAAATTCTTCTACTTTGATATATTTTAATCTAATTGATAAATTAAAAAAATTCTCAAACTATTTAACTTCCAATCGTATCGAACATTCTGTCTACCACGGAAAATTAAATGCCAACGAACGGAATCGAATTCAAAGAAATTTTCTAGACAACAAAACTCAGATACTTCTAGCGACTAACGCTTTTGGAATGGGAGTTGATAAACCGGATATACGAAAAATTATTCACGCAGAACTTCCTATATTTATCGAATCCTATTACCAGGAAATTGGTAGAGCCGGAAGAGATGGACTCGATTCGCATTGTTATCTATATTACGTGGAGGATGACCTCGCAGTTCTTATGGATTTTATTGAATGGCAAAATCCAGATTCCAAATTTATAAAAAAAGTATATGAAACTTTTCGTCATGCAGGAGATAATCTTGCCTCTTTGGATTACCAGGAAATCCAGGCAAAAGTTGTTTTTAAAGATCGAGGAGATCATCGATTGCAAACGGTATTGAATTTATTAGATCGATATGGAGTCACTTCAGGAGATGTTGAAAATCATAATTTAAAATTAATTGGTAATCTTCCACAAGAATTAATTTCTGATCCAAATTTGGAAGAAAAGAAAATGAACTCTAAAAAAAGACTCTACGAAATGCTAATGTATACGAAATCAAAAAAATGCCGTCGTGATTTCTTATACAATTATTTCGGCGAAGATAGAGCCTACTGCGGCAATTGCGATTATTGCATGTTGAAAGTGTAAGTTGGGAGTAGTGCGTAGAGGATAATATTTGTTAGCCTGATCCTGATTACACAAACTTTTCTTTCTATCCCACAAATTTAAAAAACGGATGCTACTTTTTATAAACAGGATAAGCACTTAGCTCAATGCAATTTCTTTCTACGAAAAAACCGATTTCTGGATAATATTCAATTTTAATATCATAGAATCCAATAATTTTAGGATCATTGTTTTTTATTTCTTTAAATATATTTTCCAGTGTTGTCAGAGTGGAGGCACATTTTTTAATTTCTATTTGTTTTGGCTGAATGCTAATATCAGATGGAACTGAATCTTTAAATGATAATTTTTTAATCTCTAACTCGTTTCTTGTGGTGCAGTATAAAGAAATTCCTAGCAGTATAAAAATAATTTTTCTATTCCACATAATAATCTCCAGAAAAAATTGCACAGTCGTTTTTATAGATTATTTTTACATCATGCCATTCGTCTACTTTAGGA
>JANYCR010000045.1 GCA_025360185.1 Leptospiraceae bacterium
TCCTTGTCACCCTCCATGCGGATTTGGTTATAAGAAGTATTTGACTCATACTCTTCTTCCCACCAATAGGTTGTGTTCGTATCCCTTAATTTATTTTCATAGAAACGAAAACTCACATTCGCATTTGCAAGCGGAGCGCCAAAGAAATACTTTGCTTCTACTTTAAACTCCGCAGTCTCACCATTTACATACGCATTTTCAGAAGGTGTAATTTCCACTTTGTATTCAGGCTTACGATACTGCTCAATAAAAAAATACGCGGAGCCATTTACGGCTACTCCTTGTTCGCCTTTCGATACATTAATTCCATATTCACCGAGAGCATCTTGATTTTTAGAAGTAAATTCTCCACTATATGTTCCCCATTCATCAAGTTCAACGTCTTTCGATTCTAAATTTTCCCCTTGCGGATTTAGAATAGTATACTTAACTTTCACCTTTGCGTCAGGAAGAAATCTTCCTTCACTTTTTTTTCCGATGATCTTGAAGAATACAGTATCACCTGCACGGTAAACAGGACGATCTGTATAGATGAAAAATTTATTTTGCTCATTCGCGTAAGACTTTGGATTTCCTGTTTCTGAAAATGCATTACTCCCATCTTTACCTACAGCGACAACTAAAATATTCCTGCTACTCTTATTAGGAAATTGAAAGATTCCAAATTCATCAGCAATTGCTTCGTGAATTAACTTAAAGTTAAAACTAGAAACAACGGATGGTTTTTCTATATAAGGCTCCGAGTTATCCCCGTTATCCTCTTCTCCGGAAGGAGTTACGACGGGCTGAGCAGCTTTCGTATCCTTTACAGTAGGAGGTACATCTTCGTAGAAATAAAATTTTGCGCCTGCCATTGGAAGATTGGAAATCAAATCACTCGCATATACAAATACAGAATCAATAGATCGCTTCACTACAATTCCAACCGATGTTACACTAAAGAACTTTTTAGAATAATACTTATTACCCTCTCCGGTAACTTCAATCATATAAGTCGCAGTAGGAAGTTTTTCTTTTAAGTCTAGCTGCATATAATTCCAATCATAGAGTTGGAAATTACGCATCGTTTCTTCCCACTGCGTAATGAGCTTAAACTTTTTTTCTTTTGCGTCAATCTTAGAACTGTCTTGTACGAATAGCATTTCCGCCTGCAAGTTTTCAGGAATCTGGTAGACTTTGATATTTACTTTTTCAATTCGAAATGTTCTTAGATCAAATTGAATTTTATCGGCTGGAGAGAATACATACCTGTTTGTGCTAACTGTTATGCCAGGCTCTTTAGGTTTAACAATGAAATTTTGTTTTTCAAAATCTTTTCCCTCAGTAATAATAATATTCTCTTTCGTAATTTCATGAAATCCTCGGTGAGAAATTTTTAAATTATACTTGCCCGGCTTTATATCTTCAATTCTAAATTGCCCGTTAGAAAATGTCACCGCGCTATGAGTAACACGAAGAGAGGATAATACAGCGTTAATCCCTATTGCAGGAACTTTCAAATCTTCAATGAGTATCATTCCAGAAAGAGAAGCGGTTTTAAAAAGCCTCATCGGCAAATGAAACTTTTCCCCTGACTTGAGTTTCTTGATACGGGCAGTTTCGGAAATTCTACCAGCTTTTTCAAAGCTAACAGAATATGACCCTTCCGTTAATTTCTCAAATTTATAGTATCCTTTTGCATTCGTAGAAGTAGTAAAAGACTTATTCGAATTCCCATAGTAATTATCAGGCTTAATTTTTACTTCCACTCCTTCTAGATTTTTACCGCGGGAATCTTTCACGACTCCATGCAAGATTCCTTCTTTTTCCAGGAAATACTTCGCTATTTCTTTTGTTTGAGCAATACTTCCCTCGGAGGTAAAATTGACGTAGCCGCTAGCTTGAATCGAAAGTTTATAATTAATTTCAGGAATAAAATCCTTAATTTGAAAAAATCCTTTTTTATCAGTCTTAACAGAATAATATCCAACGCCCAGATTTTGATTTTTCATTTCGACAATTGCATTTTCTATTCCACGTTTGGTCTTAGCCTCCAGCACATACCCTTCGTAAATATTCTTGGAAGTAAAACTTTCTTCTACAACCTTCGCCTCTTGTGGATAAATGCTGTATGCCGATAGAAGAAAGAAAATTTTTACCATGGTTTTTAAAAATTTTATAAACATATAAACCTCTTACCTAATTAATATTGCTTTAAATACACTTACATCTTGCACTTTTTCTTTTTGAATGATTCTTTTTAAACCGGAATGAGACTTGATTTCTCCGGGAACATAGACAACACCCTGTCCGTTTTCTTTTCCGAGAAATACTCCAAACCTACCGAGCGCAATAGAGTCCGTATCCACTACCGGAACAGGAGAGTCTGCAATCGTCAAAATAAAATAGGCTGTCTTTAACTCTTCTATTTCGAGTGGCGGATAACGCGGATCATTCCTTAGAGCACCTCTAACGTATTCCTCTATTACACTAGCGAGCTGCGTATTCTTGTGGCGAAACGCGCCGAAGCATCCACGCACTTTTCCTTTATTTACAACGGTAATAAAAATCCCAAGCTCCCCAAAGAAGGAAGGCGTTTCTGGAATAGTAAGATCGCAGGATTTAAGATTTAATTCAGCGGAGGCAGTGCAGCGGATAAATTCGATTAACCTATCAGAATTCTTTGTCTTGGAAAATTTTTTCCATTCGCTTAAAGAATTTTCCTCACTAAATAGAGGAAAAAGTAAAACTAAATAAAGAATAAAAACTAGGCTTCGAATTCCCATGTGCTTGCCAACGCTGCATCCTCGCTTGGAAACTTTTTGAATGATCTGGTAAATCCGCCTAAAGAAAAAACATGATTAATAGTTGAGTTAACATTTATAAATTTTAGAACTCGGTTTCGTTTTTGCAAATAGAGAGCTTGCGTAACCAATATCCCTAAACCAGAAGAATCGATGAATCGAACATTAGAAAGATCAATTAATATCTTATGATTAGACTGCTTGTTTAAATTATCAAATTCTTCTTTTAATTCCGGCGTTGTGTATAAATCAATATTACCCGCAATCTGTATCATGTTCACATCTCCAATAAGATTCGTGGTAAGTTTTATTTCATTATCGTCGTTCATGATGCTCCGGTTATGCTGCATCCGCACCCGATGAGTAAATATTTTACTTTGTAAATTTTAATTTTCATTTAAAATACACTGCAGGTATAAAGTCCTTATACAATAAAGAAGTTTCAAGCAAATTTTCTCCGCGGTATTTTTTTCTATATACATAGACGGAAAATGCATTTCGGTAGGATTTCTCTTTTTTGACAATCGGTAATTCATGCTCTTCTTCTTCCGTTTCCAATTCAAATCTCTCTTGCAATTGCAAATTGCCATACAAAGAAAATGTAAGACTTGTTTCCGTGATTTCAGCAGAGAGCCGAAAATTCTGTGGATAAGGATTTAACATCTTTAAGTTTTTTTTCCCATAAAAAATTGTCGCGTCAAGCCCCATAGGAACATAGCTAACAGGCTGACTATGCTTATGCCGTTCCTTAATCACAAAACCACTCAGCAAAAGTAAATTAAATAGAGTAGAGGAAACCTGGCAAAGCCCACCGCCGGGTTCATATATAGCTTCGTTCCAATAAAATACTCTGCCAGCCACAAATCCATTTTGCACCGAAGCTTCGCCCACTATATCGCTAAATGAGAAAACACTGTTTGGTTCTATTCTTACCCCATTTAATTTTTCAACTGCCAGGGCTAGGTTTCTTTTTACGTCACTATTTTGTTTTTCTATAGATGTAGAAAAACTCTGGAGTAAAATTTCTTCCGAAGCGGATAAGATTTGTAAGCCAACAAAAAAAAATATTAGAAATAGATTCATACAAAAGTAGGCATTTTTTCTAAAGTAAGAGGTTTGGTCAAAAAAGCTCTTATATTTTTATAGGATCTTGCTTTATCAATATCATTTTTATCAATGGAAGATGTTAAAATATAAATAGTAGGACTTATATTTAAGGTTGAGATTTTATCTAAAAATTCCCATCCATTCATCTCCGGCATATTGATGTCTAGAAAAATAATCGGATACTCCCAATTATCCGTTTTTAACTTTTCCAAATATCGAATTGAATCCACTCCTGTTAAAAAGATTTCTACTTTTACTTCTGGATTATGTCTGAGTAAAAGTTTTTTTGTGAGTATATTTGTAATTTTATCATCATCTACAAGCATAATCGTTCTTAGCTTTTCAAATGTTTCATACCTTTTAGTTGAATCAACACTGTTAATCTGCACAATGAAATTATTTGTTACAGACTTATCTTCAAATTCTCGACTGACATTATCCAATTCCACTACTGATTGTCTGACATACTGAAAATACTCACGAATCTCCAATAGATTATTTGGATTAATTGTATTCATTAAGCCAAGTAGATTTGCGACATGCTTTCTAACCTTGTGAGACAGTAAAAAAGAAAAATCTTCCAGACTTTTTTTTTGTTTCGCCAATTCCTTATTATCCTCAGTTAACTTTTGAATCAAAGGACGATATAAAATTCCAATTTCAAAAAGGATTACTAAGACTGCAAAGAAAGCTAGAATAGACTCTACTAATTGTAATCGAGAAGATCTGGTCACACTTTCTTGGCTATAAATGGAAACAATCTGATCCATTGTTTTTAAAAATTCAGCTTCATGAAAAAAAAGTTTTTGAATCATAGATTCATCTATTTTTTTTTCTCGCAGAAGTGCCCCTGTGATCAGGGTTAGAGCATCAGAATGGGGTTTCAATGTTTTAAATAATGATAATGCTAACTCGCTATTATTTTCTTTTATACTTAAAGCATCATTGCCCTCTAAAATAGCTTTTTCGGAGGAAATAAACAAATCTTTAAGAGTCTCTAGTTGCTTCAAATCTTCATTTAACACAGTTTCTTTTTGTAAGTAGATTTTTAAAATCGTCTTAGAAATATTTTGGCTTAGCATTCTCTGTCTACCAGCAATATTAATTCGGTTAGCATCGTATTTTTGGGTATAGATAAAATATTGAGTAATTCCCTGGCTGGAAAGAATTAGTGCAATAACGGTAATGACAAATGTCTTGTATATTTTCTGATAGGAAGGGGTGGAATTTTCATTTTTTTCGGACATAAATGTAGAAAAATAGGCTTGGAAAAAATAGCAAGAAAATTGTTTCTTTGTATAATTTGATTGCCACTGAATTTTGTTCCTTTTCAAGTGGAAACATGAAGTTTCTTCTGATACTGGTTTTTACTTTTCTATCATCGTGCACTTTATTCTATATAACTTTAAAGCCAAATTTTGTCCCAGCGCCGCAAACCATCCAAGATCCTAGTAAATTAGAGTTTTATTGGGTAGGGCATGCCACAGTTCTCATTCGTTTTTACGATAAATGGATTATCACAGATCCAAACTTTAGCACTACGACAGGAATCATCGTAAAGAGATTTATTGATCCCGGACTTGATTTGGAAAAATTAGACAAGGTGGATGTAATCTTAATTTCTCATACTCACTTCGATCACCTAGACCAAAGCTCCCTTCGAAAATTAAAAGGCTCAAAGCACCTACTCGCGCCGGAGGGTGGTCTGACTTATATCCCTGGCGACTTATTTGAAAACGTCTACGCGGTTAATGATGGTAAAACGCTTGAATTAGATAGATTAAAAATTACCGCCGTTCCGGTGAAACATTTTGGAGGAAGGTGGCTCATTGACAATCTCTGGGATGGAGAGCCTTACACCGGTTATCTTATCGAATACAAAGGAGTAACTGTATTCTTCGGCGGGGATACAGGCTATGATGATTCAATTTTCAAATCACTCGGCAAAGCGCATAATATTGATATTGCGTTAATTCCAGTTGGTCCAGCAAGTTGGATTACGGGAGGAGGATTTGGAAATGGAGTGCATGTAAATCCATTTGGAGCTGTACAGATTTTTAAAGACACAAATGCAAAGTATATGATACCAATTCACCACAGCACATTTTACCGCAGAGGTGGAAGCGAAATGGAAATGATTAAAGCAGCAATGGAAAAATCAGGACAAAAAGAAAAGATAAAACTCCTACGCATCGGAGAAAAAGCAGAATTTAAAAAAGTAGCGGATAAGATTGAATTGGTGAGAGATTGAAGAAATTGTCCTAGTGAAGCCATTAAATAATTCTTCAATTACTCTAATGAGAATATTAGATAAACAGCCTGCCTTATTTTGCGCCCCAAGGAAGCAACATTGAGTTTGGCAAGCCCACCGCTAGGTGCAAAAACCCAACTCAGCGCTGGGCACGCTGGCAGGGGTTGTGTAAAAACAAAGAAAATATCTCTCACAGAGGGCACTGAGTTCACAGAGAGTATTGATTTCGCTAACGCTATTGACTCTTTTCTCTGTGTTCTCAGTGTGCTCTGTGAGAAATTCATGTTTTTACACAGCCCCTAAAGGAGAATACTATGAATGGACTAATGATGAATATGCCTTTGAGCCTAACGTCTTTATTAAAAAGAACAAAACAAAATTACCCGGAAAAGGAAATTGTTTCTTACCTGGCGAATAACACAGCGTATAGATATAAGAATAAAGATTTTTACAAACGCACATTACGGCTAATGAGTGTTTTGCGTAAACTAGGAATCAAAGAAGGTGATAGAGTAGCAACGTTCGCCTGGAATAGCTTTAGGCACTACGAACTTTACTTTGCAATTCCCTGCTCGGGAGCTGTGCTTCATACATTAGAGTTGTTGGTAAATTAAGAAATCGTAGAATAAGCAAAAAAAGAGTTATAGTTGAAAATGCTTTCGCCGGTGTAAAGAGATTGAAAATTACTTGGGACATCTTCAGAAATATAACCCCTGACTTTGGAGATAAAATTTTTTGGATCGCCTGTGGTATTTGGAATTTCCACCTTACTTGAATTTCTTAATTTACCAACAACTCTAAT
>JANYCR010000086.1 GCA_025360185.1 Leptospiraceae bacterium
TCTATGATTCGATACGTGCAAGCGTTAAAAGCTTAAGCTTTGCGACTGTATACAACTCCCTTGAGTTTCTTTACAATAATGGCTACATAAAAAAGCTAGATTCCTTTTCAGAATCAGCTCATTACGATGCAATTTTAGAAAAACATTCTCATTTAATCTGTAGACATTGCGGCATTGTCATTGACTTTCCTGCCATAGATATTTCTGATAAATTGGCTTCTTTATCCGGTAGCTTTGAACCAGAAGAAGTAGCTATCACAATCCGCGGTTTTTGTAAAAGTTGTCTGGAACATTAAGCTCGGTTTATGGGTATTATCCACGAGTTAGATGTCAATCTAATCAATAAAATTGCAGCCGGTGAAGTAATTGAATCAGCGCATTCTGTAATAAAAGAATTATTAGAAAATTCAATCGACGCAACTTCTACTCAAATAGACATACAGACAGAATCCGCAGGTCTCGCGCAAATTTTAGTTTCTGATAATGGATCTGGAATCGAGGAAGATGATCTCGATTTGAGCATAAGACGTCATGCGACAAGTAAAATCAAAGACATCGACGATTTGGAAACAGTATACACCTACGGGTTTAGAGGTGAGGCTCTGTCGTCTATCGCATCTGTTTCTAAATTAAAAATGACAACAGGCATAAGAGAAGATGCTCCTGCGATTAAAATTATTTGTGAGAAGGGAGAAATCTTAGAAAGAAAAAATGTAACCGGTTTCAAGGGAACTAAGATAGAAGTAGAAGATTTATTTTACAATACGCCAGTTCGTAGAAAATTTTTAAAATCAGAAAAAGCAGAAGATAAAAAAACAAAAGACCGAATTGCGATAACGGCTATTGCGAATCCGCATATTGGATTTAGGTATATGCAAAACCAAAAAGAGATTTTCAACCTGAAGCCTCAGTCTACACGAGAAAGAATTGTTTCTGTATTTGGGGATAATCTAGAAAACCACTTACTTGAAGTAAAATCAGAAAAGAAGGGGCTAAGGGCATACGGGTTCATTAGTGATCCAGAATTTTACAAATCAAACCGCAGCGGACAATTTCTATTTGTCAACGGGCGACCGATTGAAATGAAATACAGTTCTTATCTTTTAAAAAAAGCTTACGATGAATTAATTCCTACGCAGGCTCATCCCTGGTGTTTTTTATTTTTTATAATTGACCCAAGGCATATTGATGTAAACGTGCATCCAACTAAAAAGGAAATTCGATTCTTAGATGAAGAAGGATTTAACTCCTTTTTCTTAGCAATGGTTCACGCAGAATTAAATTCTAAAACTCCAGTAGGAATTTTAGAGATGAGAAGAAGATTTTTCCACGAAGGAAAAAGAGCAGATGCTATTGCTAGAGCAAACCACGTATTAAACGCATCCCCCGCTTTTTTCACGAGCGCCTCTACAACACAGGAATCCAAGCCTGTTCAAGAAATTTTACACAACGATTTATACAAAGAAGTTCCCGAGCAAAATTCTTTCTCTGTAGAAGGAATCGGTGCCGGTGCTAGCTTACATCAATTAAGCACAAAGCTGGAAAGCAAACGAGAATTTATTCCTAAGAAACACTTTGGCATTATATTCGAAACGTTTATTCTTGCCGAGGCGGAAGATGGAATTTATATCATAGACCAACACACTGCACACGAAAGAATTCGCTATGAAGAAGTATTAAACAAATTAAAAAATAAAAACCTAACCCAACAACTTCTAACTCCAATTCGAATTGATTTATCAGTCGCTGACGCAGAAGAAATTCTAGAGCGAAAAGAAGAATACGCCAAAGTGGGGATAACACTCGATGACCTCGGTAGCGGAACTATCCTTGTGCGCGAAATACCCGTTTTCCTCGACCCGGGAAAAGAAAAAGAAACGATTCTAGATTTTCTAAATCGAACCAAGGGCGAAAAAGTATTAGAAAAGGAATTATATGATTTGATGGCAAAGTGTGTCGCCTGTCGTTCCGCGATCAAAAAGGGAGATCATATGTCCGATCATATTCTCGGAGAAATAGTAAACCGCTTAAGCTACTGCGAAAACCCATCCCGATGTCCCCACGGACGACCTACTCTCATAAAATTAACCAGAGACGATCTGGAAAAAATGTTTCATAGGAAATAATTTTAGCATTATGGATAAAGACTTACGTAAACTCATTTTACAATCACTCCTCGCAATTGTTGTTATCATAGGGCTTGTAATTTTACTCGCTCATTTGGTAAAAGAACCGGTCACTCAATTTTCAAAACTTTTTGTAGACTATCTTGGAGTATGGGGTGTTGGACTTGGAATATTAGTCAGTGATTCATTACCTGCCTTTATGGTGCCTGACGCATTTTTAGTATTCGGCGTTGCGGGAAAACTCGGAGACTTCGAGGTAATCCTGTTTAGCTTCATTGGAAGTCTAATCGGTGGCTCTAATTCTTACGCCATTGGTCGTTACCTAATCCCGAAATTCGAATACGGAAAAAATCTGATTAAAAAACACGAAGGACAACTCCTTCCTTATCTAGAAAAGTATGGAATGTGGGCAGTAGTCATTGCGGCTACTACTCCTTTACCCTATTCCTGGATGAGCATCCTGGTAGGTAGCTTCAAAATGTCTTATAGCAAATTTTTACTCTGTAGTCTAACGCGTCTTCCCCGCTTCGCAGTCTATTACTACGCCATTAAATTCGGCTGGGTGGAAGATATAGTGCATTTAATCAGAGAGATGCAAATTTACTTAACCTGATTTTTTTCTTTTCTTTTCCGAGTGCACTTTGCATCGAATGGTGTTCGAACCGTGGCAATGCTAACCTGAAAAAAATACTTTACAGTCTTTCTTGTTAGAATACCCTAAACTCTAATGTCAAAAATAAATTCATTTCTCTGTGTCTTTGTGCCTCAGTGGCAAAAAGAACTTAAACAAGGTAAAGCATGAAAACAAAATACGAATTTTTCGAAATAGAAATAGAAGATCATATAGCAATTGTATATTTAAACAAACCAGAAAAACGAAATGCAATGGATTGGAGTTTTTGGCGGGATCTTCCTGAAGTAGTAGATGAAATCAATAAAGATGAAAATATCCGCGCTTTCGTGATAGCGGCTAAGGGCAAATCCTTTTCTACAGGACTCGATGTATTGAGTTTTACAACTCAGGTAGAAGAATTTTTAGTTCCCAACCACGGCGACACACGAAAGAGATTTTACAATCATATTCAAATTATGCAAAGCGGGATCAATGCAGTGTATAATTCCAATAAGCCGTCGATTGCAGTCGTCCAAAAGCATTGTATCGGTGGAGCGCTTGATTTAATTTCTGCTTGCGATATTCGCTACTGCACAGAAGATGCAAGTTTTTCCCTGCGAGAAGTAAAAGTCGCAATCGTAGCCGATATGGGAAGTATAAATCGATTACCCGCTATCATAGGACAGGGACATACTCGGGATATGGCGCTAACAGGTAGAGATGTAGCTGCGACTGAAGCAAGCAAGATGAACCTGGTTAACAGCGTTTTTCCAACGCTCGAAGAAGCTATGAAG
>JANYCR010000267.1 GCA_025360185.1 Leptospiraceae bacterium
AGGCAAATAACATGAAATATTTAATTTTAGTTTTACTTGTGAGCATAATTGTATTTAGCCAGTGTGATAGTAACTTGCCAATCGTTGGTAAGGAAGAAAAATCAGAAATGAAGAAATTTCTTGAAGGGCTTCCAAGGATGTGCTATTTCGCTAGATTGTCTGGAAGCACGCAAGGATACAAGATTATAGACAATAACGACGGAACAATTTCTCTCGTTTCTTTTAGTAATATAGGTAGCGAATTTTGCCCTCCGCCTTTTGGTAAAACAGAATCTATTGGCTCATCAAAAGCATATATGAAAAAATGTATACAAGGTCAAGTTTATCGACAAGCGCAAAATGACTGTAAGGGCATAGGGACAGCGGCTAATTACTACGGTGCGCAGAAGTTTCAGCTTTGTCCTACAAATGTTTCAACTTGCGGAGACTTAAGCCCAGCAAAAATTTCCTGTATGAATGAGACGACAGGAGGTAAAACTTGGAAAGATTTTCACAATTTCGTTTCCTTTTATAAGGAAATTAAAAGTTACTTTAAATTAAGAACGGAGGAAATTCCGTCTGCTACTAATGACTATTATTGGGACTCTGGCAGTAATATAGCATTCAATTTAGATGGGCAGTTAGCGAATCCAACGCCAAATTATGATTCATTCCAATATATTTTGTGTTATTAAAAATACACTCAAAGGAAAATTTTATGAAAAGAACCAAATTAATTTTAACTAATATTGTCGTTTTACTAAATATATCACTATATTCTTTCCCTGGGGACCATAATAGCCTGACTTGTGATAAGAATTTTTTAGGATTAACTGCTACTATTAATGGCGCACCTAATACCGAGATCACGGATATAAATGATAAAGATCCGAATGGGACTGAAATTCCAAATACAGGAATACTTACAAAATACTTTCGAAAAAATATTTCTGATTTAGATGCCCAAGGGAAAATTAATCGAGCTAATATCATCGCAGCGATTAACGCCGATATTGCGAAGCCATATGACCAATCTATAGTAAAGAAAAGTATTCGAGGTAATATAGATAACACTTTCGAAGGTAAACCACTCCAAGTCACAAAATGGGGGGATAGTTTATCTGATTTCGTGAGTTTCTATGGAGTCCTTACACCTGGGGCGTTAGGTGCTGGTGTTCCTATTCCTCCTGTTGGCGGGGTATATGGTGGTAGTCCGCTTTGGATTAATGCATTGGAGGGCAAATAGCATGAAATTCCTCATTTTAGTTTTACTAGTGAGCATAATCGTGTTTAGCCAGTGTGATAGTAACCTACCAATCATTGGTAAGAAAGAGAAAGAGTCAATGTCTTCCAAGGTAACATTGATGTGTTATTTTGTAAGACTTCTTGGTGGACCGAGCGGGTATAAGGTAGTTGATAACAATGACGGAACCGTTGCATTAGTTTCCTATAGTTCACTTGGTGCCGATTTTTGTCCCCCACCCTTTGGAAAAACAGAATCTATCAATGTAAAATATTATATCAAAAAATGTATCCAAGGTCAAGTCTATCGTCAAGCGCAAAATGATTGTAAGGGTACAGGTACTGCGGCTAATTACTATGGTGCACAGAAGTTGCAAATGTGTCCCACAACTAGCACATGTATTGATTCAGATAGTCCAGCAATGATCTCTTGTATAAATGATACTACTGCAGGAAAGGCATGGAAACCAGGGGGATTTGAAAGTGGGGCAAATATAAAAATTGTTTCAAACTTTCTAAAATCGAGGCAAGATGAAATACCAGCCACTAGCACCGACTATTATTGGAGCCAGATTTTAGGGGCAACTTTAGCAAATATTGACGGCTCATCAGCTCCTACTGGTTCATCTATAATAAATTTCGGTTATGTTTTATGTTTTCAAAATAAATCTTGAGGTTAATCTTATGAAAAAAATTCTTATCCTGCCCTTCTTATTCATTATTCAACAGTCATTAAATTCTTTTCCGGGGGATCATAATAGTCTTACTTGTGATCAGAATTTTCTCGATCTCAACCTCCAAGCTGTTATCTACGGTACGGAAGATGAATACAATGTTGATACGACCACACCACTGCCTGCTACAAGAATGCAGCCACGAGCTATCACTGAAGCTGATCTCGTAGCGTATTATAGAGTGGCTGCACTTACAGATTTATGGAAAAAACAGAACCGCAATAATATCATTGCAGCAATCAATGCTGATATAAAAAAACCCGCAACATCTCTAATCTTTAAGAAGATTAAAGATGGACATGATAACACCTTCGAAGGTAAACCACTCCAAGTCACAAAATGGGGGGATAG
>JANYCR010000122.1 GCA_025360185.1 Leptospiraceae bacterium
TTGATGCATGTTTCCCGAAGAGGTTACTTTAAAATTGTGAAATTGCTTATTAAAAGAAATATGAATGTGAATGAAGTAGATAATGACGGTTACACTGCTCTCAGGTATGCAATTGAAGAAAGGCACTTTAAAGTCGCAAAATTCCTAATCAAGAAAAAAGCAGATATCAATTTAAAAGACAAGAATGGAAATACTATACTACACCATGCTGCTAAAAAAAAGGAAGCGCATATAGTAAAATTATTATTATCTAAAAATGCAGACACCTCTATTAAAAATAACGAAGGAAAAACTCCTGCAGATATTGCAATTGAATTAGGAGATAAGGAGTTAGTAGAATTATTTTCAAATTTTTTAGGAAATTAATTTTTAAAATTTTCTTGCTCTGTTATAAACTATTATTGCATAAAGCCTAAATCAAAGATTCTTCTCACTAAATCATATAAATTACTAAGTCAATTATAACCAGCTAATAAAACATTTACTTCAAATATTTCTTCAAGTCAGAAATCAAGATCCTTTGAAACTCTTCCGGGTTTTCGATTTGCGGAATATGACCGGTATCCGAAAGTACTTCTAGCTTTGATCCTGGAATAAATTTATTAAAAAAATGTCCGCGTTCAATTGGGGTTACTGTATCTTTGTCGCCCCAGATGAGAAGAGTTGGAATTTGAATGGGTTCAGCACTCACTATGTCTTCGGCGAGTGAATTATCCACGTAAGTCGCTAGATATTCTACGAAGTTTCCCATATAATCCGTGCTACCCTTTAATCCCATTGGCTGCTGTAAAATATTGATTTTTTCTCCCGTGATTGCATTTTCTTTGAATACAAATTTTTTAAATAAAAATCCAGTGAGACGTGGATTAGTGAGAGTAGCCGCAATGATTGTGTTTTTTAGGTGAACAAGGTTTAGGAAATTAAAAATAGATTTAATAGAATCTGTATCTGTATTTTTTATTTCTGTATCTGCTGCAATATCAATTAAGACAAGGTGTTGAATTCTTTCGGGAACTAAAATAGCTGAATGTAGAACAGGTCCGCCTCCAAACGAATGACCAACGATTGTTGCTTTCTCAATTTCTAATGCATCGAGTAAACTTAGAATTCGTTTTGCTTTAGTTCTACTATCTAGTTCTTCAAGCTTAGGTCTTTCAGAAAACCCAAACGGGGGAAAGTCAACAGTAATCACATGAAAGCCTTCTCTGGCAACTGCCTCCATTGTTTCTTTCCAGAGTTCGCTCCAGGCTCCCATTCCATGTATAAATAAAATTGAATTATTCTTTGGAGATCCTTTTTCCTGGATAAAAATTTTCCCATATTTTGTTTGAATGAATTTTCCTTCTTTGGGAGCTAATTCTTCTGCTGACTTTGTTTCCCTGAGAAGGGATGCAGTTCTATAATAAAGGAAAGTTATTCCAATCATTAAAAATAATCCTAGTAGTAAGTAAGCGATCATTCGAAGTATTTTCATTTTAATTTCCTTATTGACCTAAAATGGGATTGCGTTATGATAAAATACAGATGTATATATTTCAAATGAAAATTAAAGCTGAATGAGGAATTTTTACGATGCAAAATCCCTTGAAAAAAACTCTTCCTGTTACTTTTTTACTCCTAACCTTTAAAGGTAGAATTAGCCGGCTAACCTATTGGTATGCCTCTCTTCTAATGCTATCTAATTTTTATGTTTTTTATAAAACCTTTTCCTATCTTCTGGGTGTATGGGGAACTATTCCGTTTTACCCGCTCATGCTCTGGGGAGTATTTGCAGTATCTGCTAAAAGATTTCATGATACTGGAAAATCTGGCTATTGGTTTTCTATGGTTCTGATTCCAATTCTTGGTCCGCTGTATTTATTTTACCAGTTGGCTTTGAAGAAGGGAGATAAAGAGGCTAATGGCTACGGCGATGTCTCGGGCTCTGAGCTGGATTATTTTAAAAATGATAACGGTAAAATAATTCCTCATTTAAAATCCGGCGAGGTGATTATTGATGATGTGACAGGGTTAAATCCAATTCTGGTAAATGAAGTATTTCATCCTAAAACAAGAGAAGAATTGGTTCAGAAAATTAAATCTACTAAAGGAATTATTTCCGTAGGTGGTGGTAGGTTTAGCATGGGAGGGCAAACGGCTAGTAACCGGAGCTTGCATATTGATATGCGTGGTTTAAATCGCGTCCTTGATTTTTCGGAGAAAGATAAAACCATAACTGTTGAAACTGGAATTCGATGGTGCGATATACAAGAATTTGTCGATCCACATAATCTAAGTGTAAAAATCATGCAGACCTATGCCAATTTTACAGTCGGTGGTTCTTTAAATGTAAATGTACACGGTAGGTATATGGGGCTAGGTCCCGTTATCTTCTCTGTGAAATCTATCAAAATACTTTTAGCTGACGGAACTATATTGACCGCGAGTAGACAAGAAAATAAAGAAATTTTCTTTGGAGCAATTGGGGCTTACAATGCGTTCGGAATTATTCTAGAGGCTACTTTAGAGTTGGCGGAAAATGTCGCAGTCGGGAGAGTTTCTGAAAAATTAAAAGTAAAATCATATTCTAAATACTTTGATTTTACCGTAAAGGATAACAAGAAAGTTATATTTCATAACGCTGATATTTACCCGCCTGATTATGACCGGATAAGAGCAGTTAGCTGGGAGTTTACTTTAAAAAAGCCGAATGTAAAAGAAAGACTCATGCCGCTTCGAGATGCTTACCCAGTTCATCGCTATTTTCTCTGGGAGTTTTCAGAGACACCGCTTGGTAAATGGCGAAGAGAATTTATTATGGATCCTATTTTATTTTTTCCAAAAAGGATTCACTGGAGAAATTATGAAGCAGGCTATGATATTGCGGAACTCGAGCCGATGTCTAGAAAGAGAACGACTTATGTTTTACAGGAATATTTTATTCCTATTCGATTCTTTGAAGCATTCACCAAGCGAATGGGCGAAATTTTAAACCGTTATAAAGTAAACGTAATCAATATTTCTGTTCGTCATGCACTTGCGGATAAGGAGAGTTATCTTGCCTGGGCTAAAGAAGAGGTATTCGCATACGTGATGTATTACAAACAAAGAGTAGGGGATGCAGATAAAAATACTGTCGCCATCTGGACTCGTGAGCTAATTGATCTGGCTTTAGAATTTGGGGGTTCTTACTATTTGCCTTACCAGGCACATGCAACGAAGGAGCAATTTGTAAAGGCTTATCCTAATTATAAAAAACTATTTGATCTCAAGGCTAAACTCGACCCGGAGTTTCGTTTTAGAAATGTCTTTTGGGATACATACTATGAGGATAAAAAAGAGCCTGCTGCCAGCAAGTCGGAATTCAAACTAGTTTTTAATTCTGTTAAATGGAGCGATGCGTTCTATAAATTTCTCCAAAACATATTTCATATTTACCCCGAAGATAGGTTTCATGCACTCATCCAGGAACTTACTCCAAAGTATGAGACTGACGAAGAAATCTACCAAGAGCTATGTTTACGGCTAAAGGATATTAAACCCTTCCTTTCAGATGTAAGGCTTGGTCTTCCTTCTCTTTTAAAACAAAAAGAAGAAATGGTTTCACAAACGCTTGAACTTTTAAAAGGAAAGATGGCTATTCAAAATTATGCGGAGATTGGATCTGTCGGTAGATATATTAGCGTTCTTAGAAAAAGAATTAGCCTTAAGGGAACGATTTATTTAATTAACGAAAAGCCCGGCTCTTATTCCCCTCCAGATATTTTTGAGCGCGGAGGTATTTCGCCTATCGGTAAATTTGTTAATATGGGTTATTATGATCCAATTCCCGCTGATCAAATTCCAAATGGCTCTCTCGATTTGATTACCTGTTATATTGGTCTTCATCATATTCCTCTTGAAAAATTGGAGCCTTTTATTAAATCCATTTCAGATACTTTAAGGCGAGGCGGGAATTTTATTTTGCGTGACCATGATGTGAAAACGAAAGAAATGCATGTATTTGTTTCTCTCGTGCATACTGTTTTTAACGCAGGTCTTCAGGAAACTCTCGAGACAGAAAAGAAAGACTTTAAGCGGTTTAGACCAATTACCCAGTGGGTGGATATACTTTCCCGTCATGGTTTAAAGGAATCAGGAGAAAGACTTCTTCAAAAAAATGATCCAACGGATAATACGTTGTTAATCTTTACAAAGGAATAATACTATGACAAGACTAAGAATAATTACTTTTGTTTCTTTTACTCTTTCTCTCTTAATTTTTTTAAGTGGAAAAGAATTTACCACCGAAGAGGCAGGCTCCCCACTTCCTAAAGAGTGGCTAATGAATGTTAATCCTATATATACTCCTGCCGAACATATTCGTACAACAGACCAGACATTTTTGACTTATCCCGAGTGGTTTCTTGTGCATAGCCCTGCAGAGCAAGCAGAGTATTTTAAACAAAATACTTCTACGTATTTTCCTTACCTGGGTCATATTCAGCAGATCTGGAAAAGTTATTACATCGTGTATAAACAGATTAAAGAAAATTTTCCATTTAATACCGGCTACCATGTGATGATTCTTGTGATTGGAACGAGCACGACCTTTGAGTATGCAGTAAAATCTTTTTATGAAAAATATATCGGTGTAATTACAAATCCTAATTCCGGCTATCTCACGGAAGAGGATAGATTCAATGCTGCGGTTACTCAAGAGTATGTGGACTTCATACGTCAGACGCCCTGGTATGAATTTGATTTTACTTCTAGCCTAAAAAAGCTTTATACAGAAATTCCTTTTTTCGGAGATTATTTTTTTCGTAAGCTAGAAAGACGTTATTATCTTACGACTGATTTAGGAGTAAAGGCTATTTACGGTTATCTTATCAAGCTTGCTACAAAGTCAGCCTATGAAGATCCGATTCTTAGCACGATTGTAGTTGTTCCTGCCGGTAAAGAAGTAGTTAATCCAAAAATTAAAGTCTTAAAAGAATTAGAGGATAATAAAATTGCACTCGCTCTTCCGCGTTACGCTGATTTTAATCCGACGATAAATGAACTCGCCAAAGAAAAAATCCAGTTCAAAGAAATAGCGGGTAACAACTCTGCCATTTTAATTACTCTGCTCGTTCCTACAGAATGGAGTGCGACGCAGGAAGAGAATTATAAGATGATCTTTACCCAGCCGGTTATTACGAATAGGCAATTAAAGCGGGTCGCAATCGTTGTTCCTATCTTGAAATTAGATAAGGTCTTGCGGAAATTACAAAAAGCTAATTTGACCATTGAACATATTTATGACTTTTGATTGAAGTGAGCCTAGCTGTAGTTTCTTATCCACCCTTGGCACGGAAATTGCTTTAAAATATGTAAAAATACAGCTATTTTGACTTTCAAATGGGAAAATATCATTTTCAAAATCAGAATGTTCTAAAATAGTGCAAACTGTATAAGATTACAAGGTTAAGGAAAAAATATGAATCTCAGAACAGCCAGACAAGAAGCTATAGCTAGAATTACAGACTACATACCAGAGGATTCTGGTTATGATTTTATTGACACACCCGTGCCTGAACTATTCGGAAGCAAGGTTTTCAGTTACAAGGTAATGCAAGATCGTTTACCTAAAAGTATCTATAAATCCCTAAAAAAAACCATCAATGAAGGTAAACCTTTAGAACCAGAAGTCGCCGACATCGTTGCGAATGCGATGAAAGATTGGGCTTTAGAAAACGGAGCTACTCACTATACTCATTGGTTTCATCCACTTACCGGGTTAACTGCCGAAAAACACGACTCATTTATCAGCCCAAGAGAAGTCGGTGAAGTTATCATGGAATTTAGTGGAAAGGAACTCGTAAAAGGCGAGCCTGATGCTTCTTCTTTTCCATCCGGTGGAATTCGTGCTACTTTCGAGGCTCGCGGTTATACTGCCTGGGATGCTACTTCTCCCGCTTTCATCCGAGACACAACTCTTGTAATTCCAACTGCATTCTGCTCTTACACTGGAGAAGCTTTAGACCAAAAAACTCCACTCTTACGTTCAATGGACGTTTTATCTGAGCAAGCGCTTAGAGTTCTAAGACTTTTTGGAAATAAAAATGCTACTCGTGTTACAACTACTGTTGGTCCCGAGCAAGAATACTTTTGTATCGACAAAAATTTCTTCAACCTCAGACAGGATTTAATTTTAACAGGTAGAACTCTTTTTGGAGCAAAGCCTCCTAAAGGGCAAGAGTCGGAAGATCATTACTTTGGTTCCATCAAACCTAGAATTTTAGAATTTATGGTTGAACTAGAAGCTGAATTGTGGCTACTCGGGGTAAATGCAAAAACCCGTCACAATGAAGTAGCTCCTTCACAATACGAGATGGCTCCTATTTTTGCAACTACCAACATTTCTCTTGATCACAACCAATTAGTAATGGACGTTCTTAAGAAAGTTGCCAACAAACATGGTCTTGCTTGTCTTCTCCATGAAAAACCATTCAAAGGTGTAAATGGTTCTGGAAAACACAACAACTGGTCTATGTCATCTAACGATGGACAAAACCTACTTGAGCCTGGCGACAATCCACATGACAACGCACAATTCTTATTCTTCTTAGCAGCTACTATCAAGGCTGTGGATAAGCATGGTGATCTCCTTCGTGTTGCAATCTCTAACGCTGGTAATGACCACCGTCTAGGCGCTAACGAAGCTCCGCCGGCAATCATTTCTATTTTCCTAGGAAGTCAATTGACTGACATTATGGAGCAAATCGAAAAGGGACCTGCTAAGTCTTCTACTGCTGGTGGATTTATGGAAATCGGAGTTTCTACTCTTCCTCCACTTCCAAAAGATACTACAGATAGAAATAGAACTTCCCCATTTGCATTCACTGGGAATAAGTTTGAATTCCGCGCTGTTCCTTCTTCTTTATCGCTCGGTTATCCGAATACTTTCCTCAATACATTTGTTGCAGAAGCGTTAGATGAAATGGCTACTGCACTCGAAGCAGAAATCAAAGGTGGCGCGACATTAGAAAAAGGAATTCAAAAAGTTCTAACGGATACTATTAAGCAACATAAGAGAATTGTATTCAACGGAGACAATTATACAGAAGAGTGGGCGAAAGAAGCGGCTAAGCGTGGTTTACCTAACTACAAGACGTTAGTAGATGCACTTCCTGCTTTTATCAAGCCAGAAAATATTGCTGTCTTTGAAAAGTACAAAATCTTAAGCGCAAGAGAAGTAGAAAGCCGTTATGCGATCATTCTCGAAAGTTACAATAAAGTAATCAACCAAGAAGGTCAGTGTACTGTGGATATGGGTAGACGTCAAATTCTACCTGCTTCTCTTCTTTTTCAAGGGGATTTAGCGAAGAGTATTGGTGAAACAAAAGCACTTCTAGGTGATGCCGCCGTTAAGCCTCAAATAGAATTGTTGAAAGAAATTGCTGAACTCAATAATGCCTTCAAAGGAAAATTAGATGAGTTAGAAAAAGCGCTAGATCATGAAGATGCAGATGTTTTAAAACATGCTCAACACTTCAGAGATTCCGTGATTCCTAAGATGAATGCAGCCCGCGAAGTTGCTGATAAATTAGAACTCATTGTGGATTCTCAGTATTGGCCTCTACCGACTTATTCTGAAATGCTGTTTATCGCATAATTAGGATTATTCACCTTCTACCTAACCCCACAATTTTTACTAATTGTAGAATACACTTTAGTAGCCCCTTCCCTAGCAGGGAAGGGGACTTCATCGGATAAGTGTTACAAATAATTTAAGTTGGGGTTAGGTTTACTTCTCTGCAAATTTCTTTCCAATCAACTCATTTACTTTTTTAACATTCTCCGAATTTGGATCATTCTTTTTCCCGAGTGGGCTCTCATCTAACATACTGTGATTATGACTTCCATCGGATGTGACACCAGCTTTTTTAAAATCTTCCGGTGTTAATACAATTGTTTTTCCGGCTTTTGTCATAACGAGATAATCACTATCATGGCTTCCAGCATAATTTGAGGAATTCTCTTTAAAGTCAACAGCACCCTGACAGTGGCAAACTCCTGTTATCCCTGCTTCTTTATTCTCAAAAGAATAGAGTTTTGTTCCTCTAATTCCTGCTACTGAGGTTGGCATTACGACTTGGAAATTTGTATCCTTGTTTAATTTCTTTGCATCTAACCAGAAACTACCGCTCTTGGAAATTAGCTCTTGTTCTTTTGCATTGAATTTGCTAATCACAAATTCAGAGTTTTGTTGAATCTCTACGGAGCCTGCATTTCCTTCAAAGTCTATGACGGCAGCAGATTTCGCTCCTGTCAGAATGGAATCTCCTTCTGTGACACCGTCGCCTTTCTTCGCTGGAGTTTTTGTTCCTTTCGTTACAATAGATACATCCCCAATTGCAAATTTAATTGTTCCTTTTGAAGAAATTTTTTGTTCTTCTTTTTTCCCGCAAAAAAATAATCCCAATGTTAGTATGATTAAAAGTAATTGTTTCATTATTCGTCCTCTAATGTCATTTGCTCGCTTTAGATTTAAAGTTACAATTCATTTTAATTAATGCGGATATGGCTTAAGGATTTCTATTACAGCAAAATCGTTACACTTAGGCATCTTTATGTATTGACTGATTTTCCTAATTAGGAACTATAACCTTTTATTAGTTGAGGTATAGATGAGTTTTTTACAAAAAGTTTTTGCATTTTTATACAAGGACAAGATTCGTAAGTTTGAAACGTTTCCCGGACCTACTCCTAGTTTCCCGCTTGGAAATTTAGATATCCTACTCGGCCAAAATCCATGGGAGGCTACTTCTGGTTTGGCGCAGAACTATGGAAATATTTATGTTTTATGGTTTGCCTCTACTCCCCAAATAGTCGTTAATTCTCCTGATTTTTTTCATCAAGTTTTGGACTCTAGTTGGCTTGATTATCACAAAGATGCTCCACTCAAACAATTAAATCCAGTTATCACAAAGTATACTCCCTTTCTTGCAAATCCTCCGCAATGGCAGAGCATGCGCGCAAACAATCCATTTAGCGCAGATTGGTTTTCAGACTGGCTTAAAAAACAACCAGAAGTTCTAAGTGCTGGAATGTCTATTACAGTGTCAGCGTTAGCCGCAAAGTCAAAGGGAGAAAATTTAGACCTTACACAAGTTTTACAAAAAGTTTCCTTTGATTCGTTTTCGCTTTCTGTCGCTGGGAAATACCTTCCGAATTTTGTATATAAACTTTTTGTTTCGCTTGGCAAGACCGGTTCTAAGAGACTTGTAAATCCATTTATACTTTCTTTTGTCCTAAATCCCTTCTTCTATTTAAAAAGAAAAATCTGGCTTGGGTATTTTGAAAAATTAATTAACACTGCGGATAATGAAGTGAATTCGCAAGCTACTGATCTAATTCAATGGACTTCTAAGCAAGGTGCAAAAATTTCTGATGTATCTCTTACTGCAAATACAGCCGATATTTTTTATGGAGGAGTATACTCTGTAACCAGTAATTTTGCTACTGTGATTTGGTTTTTAAGCCAACCAGAAAATAAAAAACACGGACAGAAATTAAAAAAAGAAATCAAGTCTGTTCTAAAGGACAAGCAAACTATCACAGATGCTGACTTAGAAAAAATGGAATTTTTAGAAAAGGTAATCCGAGAGGCTATGCGCCTTTTGCCCCCGGTTCCTTTTTATAGTAGAAATAGTTCTACTGCCCAAGTTTTATTTCTAAAAGATAAACTAAAAAGCAAGGAATACAAAATTCCAATGAACACTCCAATTGTTCTATCGAATTATTTTTTACATAGAACGGAAGAACACTGGAAAAACGCGTTGGAATTTAATCCAGAACGTTGGACGAAAGAGGCAATTAAAGAAAACCCTTATGGAAGCGATTACTTTTTTCCATTCGGGCGTGGACCTAGAAGTTGTATGGGTATGCCATTTGCGCTTATGTATCTTCGAACTGCCATTGCTTCTTTTTATGCGAAGGCAAGGTTTGAACCAACAAATAAAGCAAAATACGAACAGTCTTTTTTCTTCGGTGTCATGATGCCGTCCGGTTTAAAGGGCAAAGTAGTGCTCGATAAAGAGTAAGTTATAATAAAGGAATAGATTATGTGGCTAACAAAAATTTGCCTTCCTCAGAACGATAAAGATTTAAAGTGTAGAAATAAAAACCTAGAAAAAAAAAGAAATGAATATAGATACAATTACAATATCATTCCACCACTCGGTATTGTCGATGGTTTACCTAAATCAGAAATTCCTTCTCTAATTTGGGTATTCAAACTTTTACAAGTTGCCGTTGCTCTCGTAAAAAATGCGTTAGCTGCTAGTGAGAGAACGGCTTGGAATTTTAAGAAATACTTTTTACCAGAAATATTTAGATTCAAAATGTTACTCCGCCTTTTGGGACTTCTTTTTTCGGGAGATCCAACTAATTTTTTTGTAGCAGGTGGAACGTATGTAGCAAAATTCTTGAAACCCGGCGAAGGCATCGACCTCGGAGAATACAACGATTTATTTGCCACTATCCCTGTTCCGAATCAAGATTTAGATTTTCAATCCGACGAAAACTTTGCTATCATGCGAGTCGCCGGTTGGAACCCAGCAGTCATAGAAAGACTAGATGCATTACCTAAAAATTTTCCTTTGACTGATAAATTATTTCGAAATCTCCCTCTGTTTAAAAATGATTCTATTGCCTCTGCCATAAAAGAAAAAAGACTTTTTATGACTGACTACAAAGCCTTAGAAATTTTGCAAAATGGAAATCAACCAAATGGGAAAAAATACTGTTATGCTCCAATAGCGTTATTCGCTATAGATAAAAGTGAAAAAAAATTAAGACCTGTTGCGATTCAATGCGGACAAGATCCAGAGGAATTTCCCATCTTCACTCCGCAGTCTTCTGAATGGACATGGAAGATGGCTAAGTCTGTTGTAAATTCTGCTGACGGAAACCACCACGAGTTAGTCACTCATCTATCAAGAACCCATCTTTATTTAGAACCTTTTGTAGTTGCAACCTACAGACAATTATCCTCAAGACATCCGTTGTTTAGACTTTTAGTTCCTCATTTTCAAGGAACAATTTTTATAAATTATCTCGCAAAAGCAAAGTTAATCGCTCCCGGTGGCGGAGTAGATTATTTACTTTCCGGAACTATCGCATCGGATGCGGGAGTTGCAGTTCGTTCTGTTTTAGATTTAAAGTTCAATGAATCTTTTTTTCCTGTTTCTCTCAAAAAAAGAAAAGTAGATAATCCTGAATTTCTAGAATATTATCCTTATCGCGATGATGGACTACTTGTTTGGACTGCGATTGAAAATTGGGTAAAGTCTTACTTGAAAGTATTTTACGGGCACAAAGAAGATGTTACCCAAGACTTTGAATTACAACTCTGGGCGAAAGAAGTTTCTTCTCTGACGGGTGGTAGAGTAAAAGATTTTGGAGAAGATGGAAATGGTAAATTAGAGACGTTAGATTATTTAGTATTAGCCGCAACTCAAATTATATTTACCGCAAGTGCAGGACATTCTTCTGTCAACTTTCCGCAAAGAGAATTAATGCTCTATGCACCACAAGTTCCACTTGCACTCTATGACGAAGCTCCAAAGGCTAATCAGAATTATACCGAAAAAGATTGGATCAGTATGTTGCCAACTCTCGACATTGCATCTTTACAGTTAAATCTGGGTTATACGCTCGGAGCTATTTATTTCACAAAATTGGGAGAATATCCAACATTCTGGTTTAGAAACCCAGTCAAAGAAAAAACTCTGGACGCTTACCAAGAAGAATTAAAGAAAGTAGAACAGGTAATTCATTCAAGGAATAAGACGCGTTATCCGTATCCGTTTATGCTTCCCTCTCGCTTAACGCAATCTATTAACGTGTAAGAGATTGAGGTAAGCACTTAGGTATTTTGTGGTTGACAATTTATTTACCTGAGAAATTAATGAAGTAGTCTATCCTAAGTAAGGTTAAGTGCTATGTTAAAACGTATCTTTGTCATCATAAGTCTACTTTTTTTAGCTAGTATTGCGGCGTATGTCGTTTATCTGGAAGATATGCGTTATTCACTTCCAACTCCTGTGCCTACGAATTATGAAAATATTCCACTTGGAACATTCATTACCCCATCAAGCCCAATTCTAACAGTAAAGGATAAACCTTTATTCATTCATTTTTTTAATCCACACTGTCCTTGTTCTCGTTTTAACCTGGAGCATTTTAAAACATTGATTTTAAATTTCTCGGATAAGATTGATTTTGCGGTCGTTTTACAAATCGAAAAAGAGAATGCAGTTGCAAAGTTTAAAACAATGGAGTTACAACTGCCTTATGTCGAAGATAAAAACGGAGAGATTGCAGACAAATATGGAGTATACTCTACTCCACAGGCTATTATTTTAGATAAGACTGGAAAGTTGCATTACCGCGGGAATTATAATAAGGCGAGGTATTGCTCGCTTAAGTCTTCCGAATATGCGAGACTTGCAGTTGAGGCATTGCTTCGAGAGGAAAAAATGGATGAGCTCCCTGTTTATGCTAGAATTGCTTACGGTTGTCAATTGCCTTCGGAAAATCTGAATCAAAGAAGAATTGAAATTTTAGACGAATTATTTTCTGTTTTTTAAATTATGTTAAAACTTGATATTGAAAAAATAAAAAAGACTACAACCAAAGAAGAGTTAAATGAAGCGATGCTTCCGGTTTACAGGAAGGCAGAAAAAATCATGCAAGCGATGATTTTGTTTCATACAGTTTTATCCTTTGTTCTTGTTTTTTATTTTGATACATGGCTTGTTACGTTGGGAGTAGTGATTCCTGCGGTTATTGCGTATTATCTTGTTGTCAAACTTTATCCCAATACAAGATTTGCAAGGTCAAATGCTGGAATTGTAATCCAAACATTTATGATGCTGCATATCTACCAGATGCATGGGCTTATGGAAATGCATTTTTTCTTTTTTACTTCTACTGCGATCATGATTATCTACATGGATTGGTTGAGCATTGTTCCGATGGCAGCTTATGTTTCAGCTCAACATCTTACCTTTATTTTATTGCACAATGCTGGGTGGCAAATCTATTTTTTTGAAGACCCGTATATTGGATTCACAAAGGCTATTTTCCATTATGCGGTGGCAATTTTTCAAGTTGTCATTTCGTGTTTTTGGGCTTATACATTTAGACAAAGAGTGCTAGAGAATTTTTATCAAAACCAGGCACTTGCCAAATACAGTGAAGAACAATTAGAAGGTAAAGATAAGGTTATGCGAAATATGATTCAGGACTTGAGTCAAGTAACGTCTTCTGTCAGAGCTTCTTATACTGATATTGTAAATAGTACAAAAGAAGTTTCCCTATCTCTCCAATACATTGCAGAAGGTGCAAGTAAGCAAACTGAAATTGCAGATAATACGGTAGTAGATTCTCAAAAGTTGGGAGATCGGATAAACTCTATATTAGTCACAGCTAATCTTTTAATTGAAAAATCAAAAGAAATGAAAAAAGAAAACCTACTTGGTTTAAAACAAATTCAAAATCTCAAAAACAATTTTGCAAAAAACCAAGAGGCAACAAAACATGTAAATGATGCAATCACCGATTTATCCGCAAGATCGAGAGATGTTGCTTCCATTATCGAAAAAATAAAATCTATCGCAGACCAAACTCATCTTCTTTCGCTTAACGCATCTATCGAAGCCGCAAGAGCAGGCGACACGGGAAAAGGTTTTGCTGTTGTCGCCTCGGAGGTTGGAAAACTTGCTGACGAGTCTTCTAGGTCTACAAAAGAAATTTCTACTATCGTAAACCAAATCAATAAATTCATTCACTCAGCGAAACAACAAACGATGGAAGCAGAATCTCTATTAAAATCATCCGAAGTAGATATGAACCAAACGGTAAATACATTTCATGAAATTGAGAAAACTGTTTCCGAAGTTGCTGATAAAAATGAAATCCTACTTTCTGAAATTGAATCCATGGATGAATTAAAATTAAACACAATCGAAAACTCCCGTAAAATTCTAAGTGTGATTCAAGACTCTGCCTCATCCACTGAAGAAATAAGTGCCACTACAAACGAGCAAACAAATTCCGTTCAAAGTATTTTATCCAAAATTAATGAACTAGATGAAAAAGTAAAAATCATCACAAAGACAATGGAAGATAGAGATTAAAAGTTAGGTTTTCTCTTTTCTAAAAATGCACTCAGTCCTTCAGAGGTTTCTTTATCGTTGAAAATATTTCCGAATGCTTTTTGTTCTAGCTTCATTCCTTCGTCTTGTGTGGTCTCGAGTCCTTCCCATATGACTCGCTTTGCTTCTCTAACTGCATGTGATCCACGGGTGCAAATAGAAGTAGCGATTGCATTTGCTGTTGTAAGAAGATCAGCCGGCTCTACAAGTTTATTTACAAGACCAATTCGGTAGGCTTCTTCTGTTGTAATCATATCGGCAGTAAAAATAATTTCTTTTGCGAGCCCAGCTCCAATTAATCTAGGAAGACGCTGTGTTCCACCAAATCCAGGAATGAGTCCAAGACCTACTTCGGGTAATCCTAATTTGGCGTTCTTTGATGCCACACGAATATCGCAGGCGAGAGCAAGTTCTAATCCACCACCAAGCGCAAAACCATTGATAGCCGCTATTATTACTAAATGAGATCTTTCTATATTTGTAAATACTACTTGACCGACTCCACCGAATTCATAGGCTTTTTCATAATCATATTCTTTCATTGCGGCAATATCTGCACCGGCTACGAATGCCTTACCGGTACCTGTTAGAATTACAACTCTGTTGGTTTTATCCTCTTCTAAGTGTGCGATACACGATTCTAATTCTAGCAGTAAATCCCTATTTAGCGCGTTTAGTGCTTCCGGGCGCGAGATTTCAATTGTGACAATCTTATCTTGTTTATTTACTTTTAAATGTTTAAATTCCATTTGTTTTTTTCCTCTGAGTGATTTTTTTATTAATAACTTCTATTCAATTTCAAATATGAGAAACATCGCGTCATCGGTAAATTCTGATTTGCCGTAGAATGAAATGATTGTAGAAATAATTGCATCTTTAAATACTTTTAAATCGGTTTCCTTTCTATAACGATTGAGTATTTGAAGTAATCCAGTAGACTCTAGTAATTCTTCTTTTGCATTTACATTTTCTACCATGCCGTCTGTGTAGATAAAGAACCTATCGCCCGATTCATACTTAAATTCCAAGGTTTGCGCTACTGGGTCGTGCAAACCAAAACCGAGAAGTGTTCCGAATGTTTCTATCTCTTTAAACTCTTCGCCTTTTTTGGCATATATAAAATAAGGGTGTCCCGCATTTCCTAATAGCATTGTTTTGGTTTGAAAATTAATAAATATATAAAGTGCCGTCGCATGATGACTCTTAAACTCGCCGGAGATTTTTTTATCTATGTAACCTAGAAGTCCTGTCGGGTCTAATTTTAAATAATAGGGTAGGGTGGATACCATTACCTTGAGCATTGCTGCGACCATGGCAGATGAATACCCGTGACCAGCAACGTCTGTTATAAAAATTCCGATATTGCCTTCGCGTAATTGAATAAAATCGTAGAAATCTCCACCGATTTGACTGTGAGACTTGCGAAATATTTCAAACTTTAAACCTTTTATAGTCGTTATTTTGGGGAAAAGAGATTCTTGGACAGTGCGAGCTAACGCCATATCACGATTAATCGCTATTTTGTCTTGAAGTAAATCCGCATAATAGTGAATTGCTTATCGTCTGGCTTTATTAATAT
>JANYCR010000129.1 GCA_025360185.1 Leptospiraceae bacterium
CTACGTGATGCGGTGGCTCTTTGAGAGTTTTTAATAATGCGTTAAACGATTGATCGGTGAGCATATGAACCTCATCGATAATGTATATTTTATAGCGTCCACCCATCGGAGAAAATTTTACATTTTCACGAAGGTCTCGAATATTGTCGATTCCGCGATTACTAGCTGCGTCGATTTCAAGAACGTCGTTAGAATTGCCTTTTATAATTTCGATACAGGATTTACATTTGTTGCAAGGTTCGTTGTCTTCGGGAGATTCGCAATTTAATCTTTTGGCAAGAAGTCTTGCAATCGTAGTTTTTCCAACCCCCCGCGGTCCGAAAAAAATATACGCATGACCGACACGATTATTCTTGAGAGCGTTCATGAGAGCGCCGATGGCTAAATCCTGATGGATAACCTCTTTAAATAATTGAGGGCGGTATTTGCGGGCGAATACTAGGTGGCTTTCTTCTGACATGGCAGTAAAATTCGGAGAAGCCGGGATTCGAACCCGGGGTGCTTACGCACACACGCTTTCCAAGCGGGCACAATAGACCACTCTGACACTTCTCCTTAGTTGGAAATTCCAATAAATTAGAATACAGGAATAAATCGAGCGAAAAAAAGTTTTAAATTCTAATTGACTTTATACGTATTAGAATTTTTATTATACGTATGATAGATACAAAGTTAACTTTAAAATTAGATAAAGGCATTATACATCGGGCGAAGGAATATGCTGCTGAAACGAATCAAAGCTTATCTCGCTTGGTTGAGGAATATTTTCTCGAGCTTACTTCTTCTAAAAGTTTTAAGCAAAATCTATCGCCTCGTGTGAGAAGAGTGAGCGGTGTCTTAAAAGGAAAAACCATTGACTATAAAGATTCTGTAAGTAAATACTTGGCAGAAAAGCATTTACATAAATGAGTAAGCCAAAAGTATTTCTAGATTCTGACATCATCCTAGATGTTCTCTTAGAAAGAGAAGAATTTTATGAAGCCTCTGCAAAACTTTTAGATTTAGGAGATTTAAAAAAAATAAATCTATTTACCTCTTCTATCGTAGCGGCAAATATCTATTATATTCTCAGAAGGGAATTAAAAAGTAATAAAAAAGCTTTAGACTGTATAAAAGATCTTATTGATATAATCAAGGTATTAGCCGTTGATGAAGAAATAATGAAAGCAGCTATGAAAACTGGTTTTTTCGATTTCGAAGATTCGATTCAATACATAGTCGTAAAAAATAATGGCTTAGATTATTTAGTAAGTAGAAATAAAAAAGATTACAAGAAAGCAGATATGAAAGTTTTAAATGCAGATGAAATTTTGGCGAAATTAGAATTTTGATTATCCTCTCCTATTCTTAAAAAAACTTTTCACTATGGATTCAATTTCATTCGAATGTTGCAGGGTCAATTTGGGAAAATGATTTTTTGAATAAATAGATTCAATACTAAGAGACGTTATGCCCTCTGTCTTTGTGGCTTCTAAAAAATAAATGACCTCGGTAATACGTGCATGAATGATGGCTCCTGCACACATGAGACAGGGCTCGATACTAGTTAGCATTATACAATCGTTTAAAAACTTGTTATCTATTATCCGCTGTGCAGACTCAATACAAAGAATTTCGCTATGCATATGAGTGTTTGTGTTTTCTTCTACCTGGTTGAATTTTTCTGCAAGTAGGTTTCCATCTTTATATATTTGTGTGAAGGATGGGATTTCATTCGGGTTCTCGCTCGCGAGTGAGATAAATTTCTCAAGAAAAGATTGAATCATTTTTCATCAAAGGAAGAAACACCCTCCCAATCAAGAGGAACTCCGTGTTTTTCATAATAAGTACATCGCTTTAGATAAAGTTCTGCTGCCTTATCGTATGGATTGATACTCACAATTTCCGTAAAGCAGCTAATAGCTTCGTGGAAATCTTGCGTTAAATACAGACTAACCCCCATTTCAAATTGGGTCTTTGTTGCTTTAAATAAATCAAATACTGCCTCTGAATGCCCGTCCAAAATTTCAACGACGGTTAGGTTTTTTTCTTTCCCTTTCACTTTTACACGATCTAGGATTCTGTATAAATACTTATCTGCATCTTCGAGAGAAAAAAGTGTTTCAATACTCATTAGAATAGATGCACCGTAAATCTTTGTTAGCCCCTCAATTCTAGATGCAAGATTAACAGCATCTGAAATCACAGTACCCTCCATTCTGTCCTCAGTTCCAATGGTTCCAAGCATAATCATTCCTGTATGAATTCCGATTCCGATTTCAATTGGTTTATAATTTTTTTCGATTCTATTTTTATTGTAATTTCGTATTTCTTTTTGCATTTCGATCGCTGACTCTATCGCATTGTCAGGGCTTAAGGGGAAAAGAGCCATTAACCCATCACCGATATATTTATCTATAAATCCTCTATGATATTGAACACAGGGGTTCATCCGTTTTAAATATGCATTTAAAAAATTAAAATTTTCCTCTGGAGTCATTGTTTCGGATAGCTGTGTGAAAGAACGAATATCTGAAAAAAGAATTGTCATTTCTCTTTGTATTTGGTTTCCGAGTTGAACTTCGAGTATGCTTTCCTTTTTAAGATATAGAATTAATTCATAGGGAACAAATCTCGCATAGGCGAAGTTCGTTCTTTTTAAATCGCCGGATAATTCTTCAATTCTCTTAAAGGCGGATGAAAATTTTAGAAGCAGCGTATAAGATTGAGTAATCGCCATTATTACAATCCCATACGGAATTAGAAACATATTGCTGTGAATTATTTCATTTAGTGAAAGTAGATCATGCATGTTTGTAAGAATAATGGCGATTGTGCTCACGAGCATTGATATTGCATAGTCTCTTTTATTTATTACTGCACGAATGATAAAGTATGGCATTAGAATGAATGCAATTAAAAGGAAAGGTTGTAGGATTGGAAAAGCATAAGTGAAATACTTTGGTTTTAAAAAAAGACTAAAACTTGCTAGAACTCCAATTACATAATAGGACAAGAAATATATTCTACGTATCTCTTTCGGAAATAGATAATGCAAAAATTGAATTGCGAGAGCTGGAGCCCAGAAAAAAACTAAGTATTCGAACCGGATATAGACTTGAAAATTATTAAATATAGGGTAATTCGTAATTAGCTTCTCTCCTGTCGTGATAATCCGAAGAAACAATATCAAAAAGAAAAGAGAAAATAAAATAGAAGACTTATCATTTTTCCTGAGTTGATAAAAACCTAAATGGTATAAAAAAATAAAAAGTAAAAGTCCTGCTAAGAATGAATCTGTTTCTCTTGCACTCTTTTCTATTTCGCTGATTTGATGATAATTGCCGAGCAATATACTATGCCAGAGCCCTCCTTTTCTATGATGATAGTTTGAAACTTGCATGACTACTTCCATATCCTGCATTTTAAAATCCGGTACATATCCAATTGCAGGAACGGTATGCGGAATAGACTCCGATTCCGAGCGCCCAATTTTTCCAGAACCTAATGTTGAGCTTCCATTTACAGATATCTGAAATGCAGTTGCCTGTTGTTGTGACCTGATCGCAAGGGCTGGAGAATTTTCTGGAAGTAAAATCCTTAATCTAAAAGTCGCATATCCTTCTGCATCAATACTTTTCCCATCGACTACTGTATCATTCCATGAATGTGGAATGGTAAAATAACTTTTGTTTAAAAAAATACTAGTTATATCTTCTAAGGTATAAAGTTTTTCCCAATAGAACTCCCATTCTCCATCTAATTTTACGGGACCATTTTTTTCAAAATCCCATTGTCTTAAATCTAGAATTCCCTTATGAGCTTGAACTGTTGAATGTGTAAAATCAAAATGTAAAAAATTACAGGAATTGATAAAAAATAAAATAATAGGAATGAGTATTAGTATTCGGAAATACATTAGTTTACAAATACATAAAGAAATAGATTTTCAATATTATTTTATTCAACAAATTATTTTTTTACAGAGATTTAATTTACTGAATCTTCCTCTACATCGGAATCTTCCGGATTATTTCCACTATCGCTTTCTATATCGCCTGGTTTTTTTTGATCTTTTGCTGGATAATTTGCTTCTTCCTTTAGTAATTGAATACATTCCTTTGCATATTTTTTAGCACGCTCTGTAACTGTATTAGGCTCATACTTGTCGACTATCGCATTGAATACTGCTGCGGCTCTATCATATTTTTTTGTAGAGAAAAGAGCCATGCCTTTTGTAAAAAGTGCATAGTGGTCTAATTGACTTGGTTCATTGACTAGAACTTCGTCTGCATAACGAATTGCTTCCGGATAACGTCCTAGTTTTAAATTAGATTCCCCCATATAATATAAGATTTTCTCTTTTTGTTTTCCCGGTGGGGTATTTTTTAGAAGTCTTCCAAATACTTTGAGTGCCTTATCAAATTGATTTTTATTGTATAGAGTTTTAGCTCGATCAAAGCCTGTAGATTTATCTTCAGAAACGGGAGCCGGTTTTGGTTCTTCTTTGTCCATCGAAGAAATTTCTTCTGAATAATTTTCGAAAATATCATAAGAAGCAAAGTCTTTTCCTAGTTTCCGAAGAGCTCTTGTCCAACCAATTCGAGCTTGCACATTATTAGGATATTCTTGGACTGCGAGAAAGTAATTTTTACTTGCGTTTTCAAATTTTGCTTTTCTCATATAAAAATCAGCAATCGCCAGAAGTGATCTCGAACGAAGTTTATTGTCTCTGCTAGTTTGAAGCACAGAATTTAAATGAATTTTACCTTCTTCTTCTTGATTGAGTAGTAATAGTAAATTGCCTAGCGCATAACTTAGATTTTCCCTTTCTTCTTTAGAAAGATTTGGAACCTGGTTTAGTTCCTTGTAAATATCCAAAGCTCTAAGCCTATCTTTGTTTTTTTGAAGTGCGCCCGCATGTCCAAACCTTACTCTAAATTTGAATGAATCTGGAATAGATTTAGAGGAAAGCTCTGTAAAAAGTAGCAATGACTTTTGAGAACTTTTCTTACTAGATTGGCTTAAAAGTTCTTCCGCAATCTTTAATCTTTCTTCAAACGGATACGCGTTATTTTCCGCCGTTTTTTCTTCGGCTTTATTGACCATTATATGCACACCGGTTAACACTCCAGCGGCAACAAATAAAAACCCAACTAGGACATATATTAATCTACTCATTTATTTCCCCGATTCTCCAAACATCTTTTTACATAAAAATCTACACGCTCTTTGTCATAGTTCATTTGGACATCTTCATTCAAAAGTATTTTTAATGCGGAACTATATTCTTTCATATTATAATAGCATAATGCTGCGAAAAATAATGATTTGCCCCTGATTGTATGATTAGAAACTCGATCAGCAAGAGATTCGAATTTAACTCTTGCCTCAGTAAATTTATCTTTTTTATAATACTGAGTCATGATGGTATCAAAATCAGGATTTGCTTCTTCGACAAGAGGAGTAGGAGACAGGACTGGTTTATCTTCTGGCTTGGTATCATCTCTCTTCTTTTTTTTCTTCTTCTTTGATCCGGGTTCTACCTTAATGAAGGACTGACCTTCTTTTAAAATAAAATTCTCATCCGTGTCTCCAGTTTTAATAGTGACGGCATAAAACATAGGCTTTTTCATTTCTAAATTTGGATGCAGAAAGGAAACATCAGGATGAACTACGATACCAATTTTTTTTGCATTCTCTATTAGTGTAGAGTTAGATTCATTTGCAATTCTTGTCATTGATTCGTAAATAGAATACTTTGTAGAATTATTAATTGCACCTTCCGGGGCAGCCCAGGCAAGTAGGATTCCATCTTTACGAACATTGCCAGTAAGATTATTTACTTGTAGGGGTTTAGTAGTAGTTTCTTTTTTCTCTTCTACGACTGCTATCGTATCTTCTTTTTTTTCTGTTTTGACGAAATAGAATTTTCGAAAAGATTTATCCTCTATTAAAGCAGTTGATTCTTTATCTTGAATAGTAACGGTTACTCCATAGTAAACGGTCTGAGACGAATCTAAGGTAATGTCAAGGAAAGTTGTTTCAGGATGATTTACTTCCCCAACCTTTGTGGCTTTTTCCATTAGCCCCGCATTAGACATCGGGTCTAAGGAGCGGTAAATGGCATACTTAACAGAGTTGTCTGCACTCATTGGAGGCGTCCATGTAAGTCTTACAGCATTATCTACTTTTCGAATTTTTAGATTGCTAATAGAATCGGTTTCATGCTTAACCTCTGAAATTTGTGGAACGGCAGTCGGAGTATTGTTTTTTGCAGGAACAACGATTGGGGTAACTGTGTAATTAACCTCTGGAAAAAGTTTTACTCTTTTCTTTTTGATTTGTGATACTAATACAATCGCATAATAGTATTCACCCGGTCTGAGATTTGCATCTTTATAATTATTGAAAATATTGACTTTGTCACTTTTATATTTTCCTAGTGAATCGGATACCCCCAACTTTTCCATTGTGTCTATCACTTCATTCGATCTCGCAATGATTATATCGCCGTCATCTCTAGGTGGAGTCCATTTTAATTCAACAGAAATTGAATCTGCGCTTAAAGTTGCAGTGATATCAGAGGCGACATCGCGATCTATTTTTTTCTTTTCAGTTACTTCTTTTTCAGTTTCCACGATTTTTGCTTCTTGCGAAAAAGTAGGAAAAGCAACAATAAAAATAGAAACAGAGAAAACTAGGTTATAAAACTTTGAACTTAATAGGGTGGCTTGGTTGAATTTAATAGAATATATCATAGATTACCATTTACGAACAAAAGAATAACAAAAATAGAATACTTGGAAATAAATTTCAACCAAATTTATTAATATTATTAATGCAATTTACAATTAATCTTAAGTTTACTCTTAAAAAGCTTAGGTTTCATCTTTATTTTTATTATCGACATTTCCGAAATGAGATTACACTTAGCCGGAAGGAAAATTGCCTAAATCGGTCGCTTGTAGATTCTTTAAAGTGAAAAAGAGTGGAATTTATTTATTAGAAATGATTTGTTGAGTCGATTAGACATAATGGGGAATAAATAATGATAAGTCAGGAAATTGATTACTATGAAGACATGAAATACCAAGATTTTCTTTTGTCTTCAAGAAGGAAAATAATTTGCCCGCCTGAAAAGATCATGTATTACATTGAAATTAAAGATGCAATGAATGTAGCAGATTTTGGAATGGGGAAAGGTTTTTTTACGCCCTATCTTAAAAAGAAAATGGATAAGGAAGCTCATCTTTGGGGAATTGATTATCAACAGGAAATTTTAGATTTAGTTTTAAAAAGGAAAGTCGAAGAGAATATTCAAAACTTCACAATTGTGCATATAGATAAGACTGAGCATCCTCTTTTACCTAATTGGATTCCTTTGCCAGATGTAATTTTTACAGCAATGTGTCTTTCTACCTTTCCAGATCCAGGGTTTGCAATGGATGGACTTATTCGTTCAATGAAACCAGAGGGTAGACTTTTTGTAATTGATTGGGCTAAGGTCGAGTTTCCAGAAGGTCCTGCTATCAAGGATAAAATTTCTTTCGACAAGATGAAGTATCTTGCAGAATATCATAAACTTAAAGTCGTAAATGCATTTACAGTCAACGAGTTTGTGTATGGAATGGAGATTGTAGCCGGTCCAGAATTTAAAACTCAATTTTATGATTATAGGGAGTAGACAAATGAAAGAAAATAAAGTCCTTGAACTACTAAATAAAAAAGATTGCACGATTGCGATTGTTGGGGCAACAAATGATTCTAGTAAATACGGAAATATTATTTACAGAGATTTAAAAAATAAAAATCTAAAGGTTTACGGCATTAACCACAAGGCGACTACGATAGATGGGGATAAGGCGTATCACACGCTAGGTGAATTGGGCTTTGTTCCTGATATAATTGATATGGTAGTTCCACCGAAGATAGGACTTGCTACAATTAAAGAAGCAGTGGCTAATGGCTACGATAATTTCTGGTTACAACCCGGTGCAGAGAGTGAGGAAATCATTCAATACTTAGAAGACAATAAAAAAAATTACCTCGCTTACGCTTGCGTTATGGTAGAGAGCAGGTAGAGGAAAATTATGAGTAACTTCACCGAATCTATATTAAACGATCTTGAAAATAAAGAGAATGGTTCCTTTCAAATCAAAAACGAAAACAACCATGCTGTCCTTGCTGTATTTAAGCCAGGAAAAAATGGAAAGCATGTTACCAGACAAGATGTATTTCAAAGGTTAAAACTTTTTAATATAGATGGATATGACCGCGCCCAGGTGGAAGTGATTGTTGCAAATGCAGATGGTAAAGATCATCAGATCGCAGTGTGGACCGGTGGAAATCCAGTTGATTCAAAGCTCGAACTGGAAGTAACTCCTGACAAGATGCAGGGGTATATTATTGTTTACCCCGCACTACATGGAGGAAGAACCCTTAAAAAGGAGGACGTAATTGAATACTTACGGTCAAACGGTATTATCTTCGGACTCAAAGAAGAAGTGATTGCACACTTACTGGATAATCAAAAGTATTTCATGAAGACCCTGATTGCAGAGGGAGTTGCTCCAACTCCTAGTATCAATGGATATATAAAAGTTTTATTTGAACCTCATAATAAACCAAATTTACATGAAGATTCTAAAGGTAGAGTTGACTTCAAAGACATTCAAGTAATTAAGAACGCAAAACAAGGTGAAATTCTAGCAGAAAAAATTGACTCTAAATTAGGAACTCCAGGAAAGAATATTTTCAGTGAAGAAGTTTTAATGGATAAGCCTCTCGAAGGTGAATGGAAAATTGGGGCTAATTGCCAGTTGTCGGATGACTCCAAAAAATTATATGCATCTATTGCAGGAAGACCTATTCTAGAAAGAGATGGAACGATTCGTGTGGATGAAGTTTGTTATTTAGAAAATGTAGATTACTCTACGGGTAATGTGGATTTTCCGGGAACGATCATTGTAGATGGAACTGTAGCGGATAATTTTACTCTTCGCACAAAGGGTTCTCTTATGATTAAGAAAAGTGTGGGCAGGGTATTTTTGTACGCAGAGAGAGACATCGTATTATCCGGTGGTGTCATGGGACGAAACGGTGGTGTGATAGAATCAAAGGCAGATGTATATGCAAGGTTTGTAGAGCAGGGAAATATCAGGGCGGGGAAAAGTATTTTTATTGAAGAAGCTTCTCTTCATTCTGAGCTAGTAGCGGGAGATTCCATTACGATCAAAGGTGGACGGGGAGAATTAATCGGGGGAGAAGCGATTGCAGGGAAAATGATTTCCGTAAGTAAGCTTGGCGCGGTAGTCGAAACCAAGACCGAGGTAATTGTTGGTTTGCCCCCGGAAATTTTAGATGAGCTTCGAAAGATGAAAGAAGAAATTGCATCTCACAGTGAAATTTTAAAAAAAGTAAAGCAAAGCATGACAAAGCTGATTGACCCTAAAAAAGAAAACACTCCTGAAGAGAAGCAAATGCTACTTAAACTCTACGAGGTAGAGAAAAAATACATAGACTTACTAGCTAATACAAAGACCCAGTATGAAACGTTAGTTGTAAGCTATGAGCCTGAAGTATCTGCCTATGTGGAGATTGAAAAAAATCTATTTCCAAAAGTAAGCGTCAATTTAGGCAAGGGAAAAATTTATAACTCCGAGTTAAAAAATTACAACGGGCATTGTTTTATTTATAATAACGAAGAAGGAATTCCTGCTCGGACGACATTACCACCCAAAAAGCCAGTCAATCAATAATCCGCCAATACTTTATTATCCACACTAATAAGATTGTCCAGGCGGATTTCTTCTAGGCTCGTATTTTTTCAAAATAAATTCCCCAATTGTAACTTTTTGAAAAGAAATTCTAAATACATATTGGATTAAGAATAAATCTTAAATCTAATATGTTTTAAAAAGGCTCTCTCAATGTATAAAATAAATCAATTCTTAAAATGGCAATTTAATCTATTTATTATCCTATGTATCTACGCGTCAGGGCTATTTTCTGAGGAGTGCAAAGCGGTAAATAAAGGTTTTGCGGTAGTGGAATTATTTACTTCGGAAGGTTGTTCTGATTGCCCGCCTGCCGATAAAAATATCATTGAACTTAGTAAATTGAATTCCTCAAAAAATATTTACCCACTGGCATTTCATGTTACTTATTGGGATTATATTGGTTGGAAAGATCCTTACGGCAAACAAGAATTTACCAATCGGCAAGAAAATTATTCCAGCATTCTAGGCACAGGAAATTATACTCCGCAAGCAATTGTGAATGGAAAAATAGATGTAGTCGGGTCGAGGCGAACAATCCTTATCTCTTCGATTGAAAAAGAATTGGCAAATCAGTCTAGTGTCAATATTGAATTGAATATAATCCGGAAAGGAAATGTTTTAGATGTTCAGTATAAATTATCCTGTCTTACTGGAAATAATCTTTTAAATATTGCTCTTGTCGAAAAAGGACTTTCGAGTATCATTACAAGAGGGGAAAATCGAAGTAAAACTCTTTCACATGAAAATGTAGTCCGAGGCTTTCAATCTGTTTCCCTTATTAAAAATACAGGAGTTATTAACCTGGAATTTTCTGGAATAGAAAAAAATCCGAAGAACTTTGAAATCATTTCCTATACACAGGATAATAAGACATTTGCGATTACAGCAGCAACTAGTCGAAAAATAAATTAAGAACTCACCTTACGCAAGAGAATAAAACGATAGATTTTTTTATGAAATCAAGAATATTAGATAAATCTAATGAATCAATAGCCTGCGGCATAGCTCGGCTGAAGTTGAGCGTTAAGCGATGGGAGGAAAACCCACCGTTAGGTGTAACCCCACCCTCAGTGCTGGGAACGCTGGCACTCACCTTGCGTAAGGTGAGTTAAGAATCTAAACAGCGCAATACCAAGAATTGCCGCTACCCGAACACAGTAAAGTCCATGAAAACTAATATTGCTGATTGCGTTTGCTCCGATGATCCCAAATCGCAGTAAATTGTTATTATCCATTTTATTCCTCGATTTATTTTTTTAGGGTTTTCGGTATTTATAAAATTGTCAAATCAAATTAAATAATTTGCCAATCTACCAAGTGTCCCTATATTCAATTCCAAGAAAGGTTATATCGTCTTGTCTTTCTTTTAAATTTTCTGAAAGCTCTTCTACACGGAGCCATCTGTGTTGTCTGAATTATATTCGTAACAAACAAAATATCATTGATGATAAATAATGCAAAGATTACAAACCCGGACAAGAAAATCTTTGCACCTTCCCGTCCACGCGCGATGGCGAGAATCATAAGATAGATAGTGTAAATCACCACGAGTAAAGTAATCGCATAGGAAATATTTATAGTAAATGTAAATATTTTCGGAGAAAAAATAATACAAGGAAAGTAAGTAAACTCGAACTAAGCAGTATTAACCGCAGAATGATTTTATTAATTTCGTTTGGAAAAACCTCAGCGATAAAAAAATAAAAGCAAGGATGGCAGTATTGAAAGTTAAAAATTCGAGCGTCGCTCCCCAGTTATAAGGAAAAATTTTAAATATGCGATAGAAATAGCGCTCACCAAACATCAGAGAATTTAGAGCTAATAAAATTCCCATTGTCCATCTAGATTTATACGACCATCTTTTTTAAAATCCCAACCCACCTCGCCGGTTTGCTTGTCAGTACTCGTCGAGGCTCGTAAATCTAGAATGCCTTTTTCTGTTAAGGGAGATTTCTTGCTTGTATATTGCTGCTGACAGTTGAAAAAGAAAAATAAGATAGAGAGTATGAGGCAGCAAAAGACATTGGATTTCATTGGAATTTCCTTGGATAACCATAATTTATTTTAATCATTTTTGATTTACTTCTCTATAAAATCGAATTTGTTTTTTGCGTCATGTATGATTTGCTTTTCTAGTTTTTTATTTTAACTAGGATTTTAAAATGACGTTAGTAATAATCATTGGAGTGGAAATATTGTATGAAAAGAATAACCAAAGTTTTAATAATAGCAATGAGCCTATTGGTTTTATTGGTTGCTTGCAAAGGCAAAGCATCCGAGGCAGAAATAAAAGCATTCTTAGTTAGCAAAGAAGGAACTTTCGGCTGGCAAGCAACATCTGATCCTATTTTGCTAGATTTTCTTGTTGATGGTCGTTTGGTTATCCAAGGTCCGGATGGAGAAGCCACTCTGTGGGAAGGCAAATGGTCAGTTGCCGGTGATAAATTGACAATGGAACGCACCGATCTTGGCAAGACCGAAACTGCCATTGTAAAAATCGAAGGTGAAAATTTAATCTTGGGCGATAAGACTTACACTCGTTTTGCGCCGTAATAATAATTTTACTTGCCTAACTAAATAGATTTTTTCAATTAGTAATTATGCATATATTAATAACAGGCGCGGCAACAGGGATTGGAGAAAGTATTGTAGAGTATTGGTATTCTAAATTTCCAAAAGATACTTTTTCTATTTTGGATAAAGACGAGAAACAATTAAAGGTCACTACTGAGAAAATGACAGCAGCGGGGATTCAGGTAAAAGGATATCCTCTCGATCTTACAAAACTCGACGAATTCGAATCGGTATTGACCAACGTCAAATCAGGATTTGGCGAAGTAGATGTTCTAATCAATAACGCGGGAGTCATGATTATCGAAGATTTTTCTGTGATGAGTTGGGAGAAGGGGATGCTTATGTTAACCCTTGATTTCATTGCTCCTATGAAATTGATAAAACTTTTACTACCATCAATGCTTTCTCGTAAGTCAGGTGGAATCATCAATATTGCAAGTATGGCGGGCAAAACACCGTTACCCGGTTCTACTTGGTATGCAGGGGCGAAGGCAGGTTTTGGTATGGCTTCTGAAGTTCTTGCGGGAGAAGTAAAGGATGATGGAATTCATGTTCTAACGGTTTACCCGGGACCAGTAAGCACTGCTTTGGAAAAAGGTGCACGTGCGGGTTACGATGAGAATGCGATCATGAAAATGATGCCGGTAGGCGATAGAGCTATCATGGCAGAAAAAATCGTGGAAGGTTATCTTGGTAAAAAAATCGTGGTTGCCTATCCTGAAATTTACGATATCGCAAGAATCTTTCCGCCATTGACTGACAATTTTGTGAGAATCTTTGCACCTAAGACTAAGAAGGCGTAGCCGCTTTTCTTTTTTTACCACCGATTAAGACGATGAACACCGATAGGGTTTATTCTATCACCTCCGAGATTTTCAATCGGTGGTCTATCTGGCAATGAAAGAATATGAAGTGTAGGTTACTAAAGATTTATTTCTTTTAGGATAAATTCTAGTTTTTGACTTTTCAAGGTTTCGATCAATTTAATAATATAACCTTTTACCGTTTCAAACCTATTATTTACTGCATTGAGAACGAAAATGCTTATTGGAAATTTGCTAGTATTTTGCTGAAATTTTAAATTCTTATCCAGGGTAACAAAAATATCAAAATCGTTTAATACCATCAAACCTAGAAGTTCTCCATTTTTCTTGCCAAGCCAGTTCATATCTTTCATAGAAAAAACTGAAAATTCAGATAGCAATTGCTTGGATTTTCTCGGGATGTTCTCGTCTAGGAGTATTTTCATTATCCTCAGTTTTGTTCTCCACCTTCAAAAGTAAAGAGGAAATTACTTTTAATAACCCTAGAACTTGTTCATGCTGAACTGAGGGGAAATCATCCAGAAAGTCATCTATCCTGTCTCCACTTTCCAAATAATCAAACAACGCTTGAACGGGTACGCGTGTGTTTTTAAAAACAGGAGTACCTCCCATCGTTTCAGGATCAACGCTAATAATTTCAATTGGTTTTAGTGGCTTCATATATATCTCAAATTTAACTATACTACTTCAAAGTTCATTGTCAAGCATTAAGTAAGTTGTGGCTTCCAGGTTACATCCATGCGATTATGTTGTGGGCTATCTGTAAAAAGTAGTAAAAAAATCAAACGCGGATAAGGCTTACTTCTGTCATCCCCGATATCTTCTGTCGGGGGTCTATCTGGCAAAGAAACGGTGAAGAGTCTTGCTAATTCAATTTCTGTAAGTAGATTTTTTTTATATTAAGGTGAAGTCGCTGCAGTTGTACTACTTTGTGCAATAGTTACAAAAATTCCATTTCCAAATGTCACTGATTTCCAATTTCCACCACTTGGTAGAGTTCTCGCAGTCCAAGTAATCCCATCTGTTGACGTTGCTGCACCTGTTCCATTCGAAACAGCAACAAATACTCCGTTTCCAAATGTCACAGAACTCCAGTTGACTGCACTTGGCATAGTTCTTGACGTCCATGTGATTCCATCTGTTGAAGATGCAGCTACTGTTCCACTTGCAATTGCAACAAAAATTCCATTTCCAAATGCTACTGAACTCCAAGTCAAAGCGCTCGGTAGAGTTCTTGCTGTCCAAGAAGAGCCATCAGTTCCGCAAGAAATTGATACATTTGTTATATTTGCATTCGCAGATCCAGTTCCATTTGTGATTGTACATGCTAAACCATTTGGTTTAGTTTTTACTGACACTGCATATGCTCCACTAACTTTAGTTGTAAAAGAAAATGAAGTGGAACCGCTTGCGATAGTCAAATCATCAGATGAATTGTTTTGTAAAACTAGGCCATTACTAGTTAATCCAGTGATTGTTCCACTAATGCTATACGTTGCAGTTGAGGTTGATGTAGGATTGGATGAACTTCGTAAAGAACTAAGACCAACTGCATAGGGCAATAAATCTTTCTTCGATTTCTTTGTGCAGTTTGTAAATCCAAGTATTCCGATTACTATAAGTATTGAAGTAAAATAAATAATAAAAACTCTTTTTATTAAATGAATATTCTTTTCTTTTTTTCTTTTATATATAGATATAGAGGTTTGCATCGAACCAAAAACAGTAAGTTTTGCAAATAAAGAAAAAACAAAAACTAAAATCCCCAAAAAGGGCTTACACTGCGTTATCCGATCGGACGGGTTAGGTATGGTTGGTTGAACATGGTTTCTCCTATTAGCCTATAGGAAAAAGGAAATGTTTTTTTGTCAAAGAGAAAAACTAGAGGTAATGACTTACCTTACGACAAAATGAGCCAATTTTTAAACTTATGATAAATATCAGTTTCCTTTTACGCCTCTTTTATAAAAAGAAAGTTGCCATTTTTTATTAGGCTTGTTTTGATTCTTGTAGGGATAAAATAATCCAAACTGATAAAAGATGCCCTAAAATTTCAAACCCTGTGGCTCTGCGTCTCTGTGACAAATCCCTCAAGAGGTAATATGAATCCATTTATTCAATCAAAGGTCATGACAGCAGAAGATGTGGCTAACAGAATGCCACTGCAAGGAACGATTGCTACTAGCGGTTTTACTCCTGCCGGCTATCCGAAAGTAATCCCTAAAGCCTATGCTGCCCGGGTGGAAAAAGAAAAGCTCGCTGGAAAAAATCCATGGTTTAATTTATACACAGGAGCGTCTACTGGTGATGAGCTTGATGGAGTGCTTGCCCGTACTGGTTGTATGAAGAAGCGTCTACCGTTTCAATCAACTCCAGATGTTCGTAATCGTATTAACTCAGGCGAGATCGACTTCGTGGATATGCATTTGAGTCACGTCGCCCATTATATTCGCGATGGAATTTTAGATCCTATTGATGTTACGATTGTAGAAGCAGTTGATGTTTCGTCTGACGGCAGAATATGGTTAACCACATCTTCTGGAATGAGCCGAACCTATTTACACCATGCGAAAGAAATTTATATCGAGTTAAATTCTCGTCCTCCTATAGAGTTAAAAGGCTTCCATGATTTAACCGCACCGGAGCAACCTCCTCATGGGCGGTCAGTTCCTATTAGCCGCGTGGATGATAGAATCGGTAGACCTTATGTTGTAGTCGAGCCTGATAGGATTAAAGGAATTGTTTTAACTGACCTCGATGATTCTTCTGGAGAGTTTAAAGCACCCGATGAAAATAGTGTATTAATTGCTCAGCATATTCTAGAATTTATTTTATTTGAAATTAAAAAAGATAGGATTCCTAAAGAGTATCTTCCCTTTCAATCAGGAGTAGGAAATGTGGCTAATGCTGTATTATCCTGTATTGCTAAAGATTCTAGATTCCATGAAATTGAAATGTGGACAGAAGTATTGCAAGATTCTATTTTTGATATTTTAGAAGTAGGTAAACTTCGATGTGCATCTACCTCGGCTCTTACTTTTTCTAAGGCTGGTCATAAAAAGTTTTTAGATGATATTAATGAACTACGGTATAAGTTTATTATCCGCCCACAAGAAATTTCAAATCACCCGGCTCTGGTTAGAAGTCTTGGTATTATTGCGATGAATACTGCACTTGAAGCAGATATTTATGGGAATGTAAACTCAACTCACGTAGCAGGGACTGGGATGATGAATGGAATTGGAGGTAGCGGGGACTTTGCGCGTAACGCTTATGTTTCTATCTTTATGGCGCCATCCATTGCAAAAGGAGGAGCGATTTCTGCCTTTGTACCAATGGTCTCACATGTGGATCACACTGAGCATGATACTCAGATTATCGTTTCAGAACAAGGACTTGCGGATATTCGTGGTTTGGCTCCTAAGAAGAGATCTGAGGTAATCATTGAAAAATGTGTTCACCCCACTTACAAGGACGCGATGCGAGAGTATACAAAGGACTCATTTGCGACAGCTAAAACAAAACATACACCACATAATTTACATAAAGTTTTTGATTGGCATATAAAACTCATTGAAACAGGAAGTATGAAGTAGGAACTAAAAATAGCCGCTTAAGCAACCTATTTATTTGCTTGTTTAAGCGGTTTCAAATTAATCTCTTGACTTTCTTTGTGATTTAGTTTAAATAACCCTGCCGCCTAGGAAATCTCTTAGGGTAGGACTGTTATATTTAATGAGGATGCCATTATGAATAGATTCGCAAAGATTCATTTACTAACAATATTTATACTTTCCTGCAATTCTCCTAGTTTTGATAGTCCATGCGATAGTCGTTCTAGTACTTTCGTAAAAGCATTTACTCTGAAACTTGCTTTAAATGATCAATCGCAATATTGTGGAATTTCTTCTCTAAAAACAAATTCTAATAGTAATGGAGTTAAACCAACGGTTTCTTCCATTAGCCCCTTAAATAATTCTACAAACTTTACAATTGGAACCCCAATTACGATTACATTCGATAAAACTATGAATACCCAAACCCTTACCATTCAATCTACCGATGGAACTTGTAGCGGAAGTATTCAAATTTCTTCTAATAGCTTTACTTCTTGTCTTGGAGGGACTTTAAGTTTCTCGACAGACCAAAAGACAGCGAGCATAACCATTGTTACCCCATTTTGTGTAGAGTCCAGTTATAGTTTACAAATAAAAGCTACTACTAGCGCAAAGGATACTCAGGGTAATGCGCTTGTTTCAAATTCAATTAGTTCTACAGCATTTCAGACACAACAGGCTTTGTTGAAAGTAGGTGCTACAGGAGGAACGGGAGTAAACGCTATAGCAGTTTCTTGCAATACTCTTTACATCGCAGGAAGTTTTACTACAGTTGGTAGTTCAACTCGTAATAATGTTGCCGCAATTGATTTAATTAATGGGCATGAGACCGCTACAGTCCCTGGTACAAATAATATTGTAAGCGCCATAGCTGTAAGTGGTTCTTCCATTTACATCGGTGGTAGTTTTACCAATGCAGGTGGACAAGCCAGAAATAATATTGCTGCTTTAGATACTACAACTGGGCTAGCAACTTCTTGGAATCCAAACGCAACTGGTGTAGTGAATGCAATTGCAATTAGCGGCAACACCATGTATGTCGGTGGTAATTTTACAAATATAGGTGGACAAGCACGAAACCGGATCGCTACCCTAGATATTAGCTCTGGACTTGCTGGTGCTTTTAATCCAGGTTTAAGTGCCGGGGTTGTGAGCACCGTTGCCTATGATTCGACAAACCTATATGTTGGCGGAACTTTTTCTGCCGCCACGATAGGTGGTCTAGTTAGAAGTTATATTGCTGCTATTGATATAGCAAGTGGTTTAACTTTAGCTGGTTGGTGCGCTACTGGGGCATCTTTACCGGTTAATTTTATTATGGTGAATAGCGGAATTGTATACATAGTAGGCTCTTTTGGAGGAAGCCTTTGTGGTACAATATTTTACAATTTTGGTGCAGTGTTTGCCTCAACAGGGGCTACTAGTGGATTTGCCTCTGGTGGAGGAACTGGAACAAATAATATAACCAATGCAGTTGCTCTTGGAGGATCTTCCCTTTATGTCGGTGGTGCTTTTACGGGCGGAAGTTCTTTTATTTCTCAAACGAGAAATTATGCAGGGGCATCAACTTTAGCTGGTGCTGCCACTTCTTGGGATCCGAATCCAAACAATGTAGTAAATGCGGTTGTCACACTTGGAACTAGTGTATTCATAGGAGGAACCTTTACCACGGTCAATGGTGGAACCTCTGCAAATCGAATTGCCTTAATCGATGCAACTACTGGAATCTTGAGACCTTAAACTTTTTTCGTTTGAAATTTCTCTATCAGTAGACAAAGTGTAATCTAATAATCTAAGGAGTATATCTTGAATCAAAAAAGTTTTTTTAAAATTGGAATTATCTTACTCATAAGCATGTTTATGAATTGTGGTTATAATCGCATTCAAGAATTGGATGAAGAGGTTAACGCGAATATGGCGGAGATATTGAATCAATACAAACGCCGTGCGGATTTAATTCCCAGTCTTGTGAAAGTTGTAGAAGGATATGCAAGTCACGAAAAAGAAGTTCTAGTTGAAATTGCAAAGGCGAGAAGTAGTGTCGGCGGCTTACAGGCAACACCTGAACTAGTAAACAATCCTGAGGCATTTAAAAATTTTCAAAACGCACAAAATTCTCTCGGCTCTGCTTTGCAAAGACTTCTTGTGGTAACTGAGCGTTATCCGGAACTCAAAGCAAACGAAGGCTTTCGAGATTTACAAGCCCAACTAGAAGGAACAGAAAATAGAATCGCAGTTGCTCGCGGTCGCTACATCAAAGCGGTTAAGGAATATAACGTTACAATTCGCCAATTCCCAACTGTCTTAACTGCTAAAATGTTTGGCTATGGAACAAAGACTTCCTTCACTACTGAGAACGAAGCGGATATTAAGAATTTGCCGTCCGATATTTCCAAACCTCCTGAAATGGATTTCGGTAAGAAGAAGGAAAAATAAGATTAGCCACTGATGAACATGGATAGGGTTTTTATGTCGGTCACCTCGAACTGCTTTATCGTGAGAGGTCTATCTAGCTTAATAC
>JANYCR010000139.1 GCA_025360185.1 Leptospiraceae bacterium
GATGACGCCGACGGTAAGATTATTGGAAAAGGACAACCAATCTTCAAAGTTCAACCTGATGAACAAATTGTGGAAGAAACAGAGGAAGAAATTTACAATCGGAAGAAGAAAGCTACACTCGCGCTGATTGGATAATTTGAATTAAGCGCTGGGTGTTGCGGCGACATTGTCGGGGTAGAGACAGGTCTTAGACCTGTCTCTGCTCGTAATATGCGCCGCCGCGCTCGCCTTCCTGAGCAGGGATGATACTACTTATCCCCGCTCATCCAGTTGATCGCTAACACTCGGGGCAGATCAACATTAAATCACACAAGGAAAAAACCATGAAACAACTACTAACTATCTTACTGCTCACAATCACATACTCTGGATTAACCGCAGAGGAAATAAAAAAAGATTATCTTTCCTACATCTGGGTAAAGTATTCGATAAATAAATTCTGGTCAAAATATAGTGAGACCCAGGGAACGGTTCAGGCAAATGCATCAAAGCTGAATGAAGAAGGATTTAAGCTTTATAAAGCAAAAAAAGATGCAGACGCAATTAAAAAGTTTGAAGCAGCTATTGATGCTTTGCCGAATGGAGAGATTTATTACAATTATGCGAATAGTCTTTCTAATGTAAAAAGATATGAGGATGCAATTAAAGCGTATGAAATTTCACTCAAGCTAGACCCGCCCCGTCCAGAGCTTGCGCTTTATAATATTGCCTGTGCTTATAGCCTTATGAATAAGCCGGATAACGCTTATAAGCATCTTGCAAGTGCAGTCGAGAGAGGGTATAACGCATTTGAATTTATCAAAAAAGATTCTGACATGGCAAACCTTCGCAAACAACCAGACTGGGAAACAAAACTTAAATCAATCAAAGCTAAAGCGAATTATGACGAATTGGCGTTGAATGGTATGATTACGGAAGAAGGACCAAGACAACCGGAATATTTCTATCTTTGTAAATCAGGAGTTGCTTTGACTGTTGGCGGATATCAGATTGATTGTGAAGGAAAAGGATTTGATCGGGGCAAATGGAGATTAGTCAATGGAGATGTAAAAATTGAATTTAGCGAAGTCTGTTCTCCGGAATACGTTGCTACTGCTACAGAAAAGAAAAAGACAGAATCAGAGCCTATGTTTGAAGGTCAATGCCCTGTCGGCAAACCAAAGTTTGTCTCCTGTAAAAAAAATAACGCAAAGGAATATTACTCTAACCGAAACTTTGCCAGAGAAGAAGTAAGAGCAATGCTTGTTCCGACTGCAGGCGGTGATTATCCTACAATGTCTTTTGAAAAATTTAAAAATGGCAAAGAACCAAAACAATGCAACCCTGACTTTAAAGTGAAGGATTTGAAGGATTATATAGTAGAGTAGTAGAAATTCAAACCCCTCTTTTCTAAGGAGGGGCAAGTGGAGATTTGCCGCTGAGATACTGAGGATTTTCATTCGATTACTTTAATTTGCAGTTATTATAAGTATCAATATCATAAAAACAATCGGGAGCAAGTGTTGATCCAGTTGTAAAAATCCAGGCGGACGGTGTTGTCATTCCATTCCCAGCAGCGTCTTTGATTTGCTTTTTGCATCTTCAAAATATTTACATTGAAGAAAAATTGCGAGTGTCAGAATGAATATTTTGTTTTTACAAGTCCAGTTTGGATTAGGTTTGTTACACTCTCTGCCTCCGAGAGGCTAACACCGTTACCCGCACGAAATAAAACAATCCCCACAATTGGCTTGGCATTTGAATCACGCCCGATTCCTCCATCGAAGCCTCGTAAGTCGGGCAAATGAAATGTAGTCGATCCATTGCCATAATTAGTTCCAATGACTGCGAATAATGCAGCGTTAGCCGTTCTACTCAATGTGGATCCATTACAGATTAGCCAACCCTTCCGCCATAGGCTACGATGGTTCCTGGAGGAATGGTAGCATCATATTAATCCATTTTTTCATTGTTAGCCTCAACTCAGGGTAAATTCACTTCTTATACAAGGAAGAACCTATTTTAGATTTCAGTAAAGAATTTTTTTTTAGAAGTATATCATTTTGGTTAAATTAATGTTTACCTCTATTCGGTCGTAGTGTTGGAAAAGGTTTTCCTAATAAGGCTTAGACCTATTCCTTCTATATAATTCTGCACCTAGTGCCTCTGACACATACTGCCTGTTTTCCTCAACAACAGTCGAACCAAGCCTTGCAACAAAAGTTTTTTCTAATTGTTTTTTATTCATTCGACTCATCCAATCGGTAAATTTTAAATCAAATACCTGGAGTGCTTTTGGATCTGCAGTCGAAAGAGTAGAGGTATGGCAACTACCACAATCCGGCCGAACCCATTCTTTGATTTTATCTTGCATCGCAAGGTGTTCCATTGTTGAAATCTCCTTTTCGATTACACGAGGATAGGAGGCACAGTGTAATAGAAATATAACCCCAGACAATGCCGGTTTTATTGATTTGTTAGAAAAACTTACTATTTGAAATTTCACGATACTATCCTCGATTTGTTTTTTTGCGTAAGGTCAGATAATAAAAATTCTTCAAAGAAAAGCAATTCTTTTCGTGACTTTGTAAAAAATCGAGAGGTTTAAAATTAAAACCGCGTTAATGTCCTTTTTCAAAATTTTTTTTTGGCTTGCAAAGGTAATTTACTCATTCATAAAAGCAGTAGGGGTTCCTGAATGAAATTTTTATTACTGTTATCACTTTTATTTTATTTTTCTTGTTCGTCGTCTTATGAAGTAGCAAGCCAGGAAAAAGGTAAGAAAAAATATAAAGGTAAGGGAGAATCTGTAATTGTTAAAAATGTAGAGCAAGCACGCAAAGATTCTATTATCCTCGCCTTGAAAGATGCTCTCCAAAAAGGAATCGGTGTTTATATAAGTAGCACCTCTGAAGTTCAGGATGGACAATCTGTTGTAAGTAAAATTCTTGCCGAGTCAGAAGGCTATATCGAAGAATATACAATCACCAAAGACGAAAAATCAGGAGGACTCTATTTAATTGAACTAGAAGCAAGCGTAAATGAGGATAAAATAAAAAATAGCTTCAGTGGAAGAATGGACAAAATAGTTTCCAAAACTCCGTTTGGTCCCTGCTCGCTCGTATTACAGGCGTTTGCTGATATAAAATTGTATGAGGCTACCGTTGTTTGCCTCGTAAATGATCCAACGATTGAAAGCTCTAGTGTCGAAGTTTTTTTTTCCTCAAAAAAATGGGAAAAGCCTACCGTAGAGAAAATCGGTATTAGCTACATCTTAAAATTCATTTGGAAAGACAGCGAGCTTATAAAACAAAAAGATGTAATAGTAAACTTATTGCAGAACAATAAAGTCAGTTTCAAATTTATTGATCCTACTAAAAAAGGAAGTAAGACTACTGATTCAGAATTATATAAAATTGATTATTGGAAACTAGGCTCAGGGGATGCTAATGAAGAAGGCTCTGCACTGGAAATTAAAAAAGAAAATCAAACCAAGCTTATGAAAATCAAAGATAGTTTTATTCAGGCTACTACCTCTTACGGAAATTTTAATGGATATTGCAATATAAATATTGAAGTAGATAAACAAAAAGAAGCGGATGATTCTAGTTATCTGTTCAACTGGATTTGTTTTGTGAATGATTCTATGAAGAAAAAAATGGAATTAGATTTACCAGTCTCTGGAAAATTAAAGAATCTAAATAATCTAAAGCCAACGCTTGAAAATCCATTTAGTTATTTTGATTCTGCGGATTCTTTTGTATTAAACTGTAGAGACTCGAAAAAAACAGGCTTCCTATGCGCTAAAAACGCGCTTACTTTTATGGACAAACCTTATCTACCTTTTATTTCAGAATCAACCTCGGGAAAAATAGAAATTAGAATTATAAACTGCTCTATTAGAATGGAAGAAAATTTTTACTCTAAAGAAAATCTTTCAATCAAAAATCTAATAGCTATTCGGGATTGCAAGCGAAACCTAACAAAAGCAATTGAGTAAGAGAGCAGAGGATATTTTTTTTTGAAACCTGCTTTAAACGATTTGAATTTTGACCCAGGAATTCGAACGGCTACCGGTGGTTATTATCGTACGATGGTTCTATTAGAAAAGCGTAATGTATGGGTTACAGTTGGATACAAGTTTTAAAGTATTTTGATCCAGGTTTTAGAAATGGAAATGGACAAGCTGTTCCAACTCTCCTTCCATTAGAAAGACGTAATATATGGTTTACAGTCGGGTATATTTTTTAATTCAGCTTGTATTTACCGAATGGCAGAAGTATCTTATTGGAAGAATATTATGCAAACAGCAATTGACTTAGTCAATACCATTCCTAAAAAATTTAACAGTAAATTATTTTTGTTTACAAATCAAAAAATTCTTATTTAAAATAATATGAATTCGGTATAAGAGCTTGTCTGAAAAGGAAGTCGCAGGCTCTTGGAGCTTGACTTTAATTAATCGAATAGCTTCTTCTTGGACACGCTCTAAGAAACTGAATTTAGGTTAATTAGGAAATAAGGAAGTAAATTTAGATGGATAATTTACAACAACTAGATTTTAAATTGGTCGAATCTATCCTTCAATCAAATTCAATTGAGAACTTGGACATGAAAGAAATTTCAAATCTATTTCTAAATGAATCCTCTATTTTTAATTTCCGACCGGAATCTATATTTCAAATTGATCCGAGAAATGGAGAGTTAATTGTATATAATTCATCTCGCGCCACCCGCCCAAGCTCAGGCTTGGATGATAAAGAACAAAAACAGAAAGCTATTGAAAATTGTCCTATCTGCCAGGGAAAGACAACGGGGATAATGGATATTATCCATTTAAGTGAAGGGTTTAGCTTTATTAATAAGAATATGTTCCCTATTTTTTTCCCTTATGAAACTGATCCGTTAAATAATTTGGGGACGGTATCCTTTGGACTTCATTTCCTTCAATGGACCTCGTCTTTTCATAATAGAGATTGGCATAATATCCCGGCTAAAGATGCTATTATTGTATTATCAAGATTAGCCGCTCTTGAAAAAAAGCTTCTACTTGAGTCTTTCGATAATATGCCGGGCTCTTTGTCTTCTTCTCAGGATAAGCCTACTTATGGTTATGTGTCTATAATTAAAAATTACGGAAAAGCTGCCGGAGGATCCCTTGCGCACGGTCATCAGCAAATTGTTTCTTCTAATATCATGCCGAAGCAATTTTTTAATAACTGGAGTTTTTACGAAAGACGCGGGATTCATTTTACAAAATATCTGCTTCAGGAAAATCCTGAAGAGCTTATCGTAAAAGATTACGGCAAAGCAGTATTAGTCGTTCCTTATTTCATGCGTAGACCTTTCGATATGTTTTTAATTGTAAAAGATACTTCAAAGAAATTTTTACATGAATTAGATGAGGAAGAGTTAGAGACGGTAGCTAAAGCCTGGCAAGAGGCTACTCGTGTTATACTTCTTATTTTAAAAAAAATAAAAAAAGAAGAAGCTTATAATATAGCTGTGAACAATGGTCCGGGTGCTGGTCTTTATATTGAATTTTTACCGTTTACCCAATTGATTGGTGGATACGAAAAAATCGGATTATGGGTTTGCCAGGAAAGTCCTTTTAAAGCCGCTGAGACCCTGCGTAGTTTCATTCTTGAGCTTGAACCCTTGTAAAATGCAAGAATTAATTTAAAAAAATTCTTATTTTGATTTTGAGAGAATTATATTAATTAGCCCTAACTAGTTTACTTAGATTTTAATTCGTGTTTCTCGAGGTTATCATTTTAATTTTAATAACTCACCTTACGCAAAAGAGTAAAACTATGGAATATTTTCTTAAGTTAATAACATTAGATAAATCTAATGAATTAATAGAATCAATAGCCCGCGGTAGCGAACCCACCGTTAGGTGTACCCCATCTTCAGCGCTGGGCACGCTGGTCGCTCACCTTGCGTAAGGTGAGTTATTTACTCTTTAGTAAACTTGCTCCTGTGCGTATAACTGCCTTTGGATTATTTAACATCTCATTACATCTTTCTAAATGAAGTAATGCTGGTTTATCCTCTGGAAATTCTTTTAAGTGCTCGATAAATAATTTCTTTGCAGCAGAAAAATTTTGCGCATAATATAAATCAATCGCTTCTTCGAAATTCGGTCGTAGCTTTTTTTTTAGATTGCGTAGTTCTGGAGTATCAGAGTTAAATACTTCATATACAGTCACTGGAATTTCTTTTCTCTTTACAATCACTGAATCAATTTTTCTTACAAGGTACTTATGGTTATTTTGAACGGAGGAGTATACTGCATCACTAATTAATAAGGGGACTCCATACATCTTTGTCATTCCTTCTATTCTGGAAGCTAGGTTTACTGCATCGCTAATAACTGTTCCTTCCATACGATTATTTTCTCCAATTGTGCCTAACATCATTTCGCCTCTATGTAGACCAATTCCAATTTTAACTTTTGAACGTCCGCTTCTGTGCTCTTTATTATATTTTTCAAGACCTTTTAACATTTCTATTCCTGCGTCTATCGCATTTTGTGAATCATTCTTGAAGACTGCCATAATTGCATCTCCGATGAACTTATCAATGAATCCGTTATTATTTCGAACGATAGGTCCCATAGTTCCAAGATAAGAATTAATAAATCTAAAATTATCTTCTGGAGTCATGCTTTCAGAAAGTGAGGTAAATCCCCGTATGTCAGAAAATAAAACCGTCATCTCTTCTTTAACATGATCACCCAATTCTATTTCTAAGATATTTTTCCTTTCTAGAATATTTAAAAAATCGTGCGGAACAAATCTTTCAAATGCTGCATTTAATCGAATCAAGCTCTGATTTAAATTTTGCATTGCAATACTTGCGATTTTCAATTTTATAATTGCAAGTCCAATATATAATAGCATCCCAATGGATAGATTATAAAGGAGCAGACGGTATATATTGGTTTTATTAAGAAATTGATTATAAAATGCAGTTGTTGAAAAATAGAGTGAATTGATCGTGTCTTTTGCTGGCAAATTGATAATATCCTTAACTATACTGTCGAGTTCTTTTTTCCTAGTCAAAATATTTTCACAATGCTTAATAAAAACTTCAGTCTCTGTTTTCAATAATGTAGGATTTTACACTTTTGATAATTGAATTCAATGGTATCCCCCGTTTCGGTGGTAATAGTATACCAAGTAAAGATTCTAGTAAATCTATTATTTGGTAATGAATGAAAATAAATTATAAAATACAAAGAATATTCGAGTAGGTTAGATTGGATTTCTGAAATTAAAGCCTGTGAATCTAGTTAATCTATCCATCGCTTAAATTTTACCGATGGTTTGACAGATTTAAAAAACTTTCTTATTGCCGAAGACTACTCTAGGTTTTAACAAATCTTCTAAAGTTGTTATCAAAAGTTTTGAATTGAACCCTAGTAATACTCAGAATATAAAGTATGGATTATACCTATTATCCGCTATGGAGAAATTCTAATATGCTATTTTATATTTCAAGCAGTTTTGATTAAATATTTATTGACTGCATTATGCAAAGTATAAGTTAATGCTAGGATTTCTTTTAGTCAAAACTGAGTGCTCTATGATGTAATAGTGCTAAATGAAATAAAAATTAATTACATTTTTTTTCTAATATTCGAAATTTTTATTTTGTGTATTATGCCCCGCTAGAATTTTTAATAAATTCTCGTCAAAAAGGATTAAGATAAAATGGAGATAAGAGAGCTATGAAAAATATAGTATATATAATGATAACAGCCTTGTTTTTTACTGCAAGCTGTTCTAAGAAGGAGAAAAAGTATATTCCTTTTTCTTCTAATAATTCAGCGAGTGCACCGGTACAAGCAGGAACAGCGAGTACGAATGTAACAGGTGCTACTCTCTCGCAAATTCAAGTTTCACCTGCAGATCAATCTATCGCTAAAAATACACATGCAACTTACACAGCGACTGGGATTTATTCAGATGGAACAATTAAAGATATTTCTACCGAATGTACTTGGAGCGTGAAATCCGAAACTGACAAAGCTTCAACCGTTGAATCCAAAAAAGGTAGATTTTTAGGAACAGTCGTGACAACTGCTGGAACACCTGTAAAAGTGAACGCAGCTTTTGGCGAGTTATCTGGAAATGCAAATTTAAATATAACAAATGCTACGCTTTCTTCTATCCAAATATCGAGCGTTCCTAGTTTAATTCCCGGTGGGACTGCACAGTATGTGGCTACGGGTATCTTCTCTGACGGAACCACACAAGATATTTCTTCTCTAGTTAATTGGTCAACGAGCAATGTAAACAATGTTGCTATTGATGCAACAACTGGAATTGGAACCGGCGGTAGCACTGCAGGTACAGCAACCATCACTGCAACGTTAGTATCTCCTTCTACTTTCCCGACAGCTGCAAATGGTGGTGTTGCAACTACAACTACTCAATTAAAAAATGTAACAATCGTTTCTATTACAGTTACTGGTGTTGCTAACGTTGGGTCAGGAAGCACAACTAGTTATTTAGCAAGTGCTATTTATTCTGATGGAACTTCATCAGATATTACGACTCAAGCTACTTGGAGTTTAAGTAGTAATGCGAATGCTGTTATCAATGATTCCACAGGAAGTAAGGGAATTTTAACTGCTATCTCCGCAGGTTCACTGAATGTTCAAGCAAGTTATGTAGGTGTAACTGGTACTAAAGCGATTACTATTTCTGCATTGACTGTATCCGCTGTATCGGTAAGCCCGTCTACAAAATCAATTGCGTACGGAACTACTACTCAATTTACTGCTACTGCAACTTATTCAGATGGAACAACTGGTGATGTAACAAATTCTGCTGTTTGGTCTTCTTCTAATACCTCTGTAGCAGGGGTTAATACTTCTACCAGTGCTGGTGGACTTTCGCAAGGTATCACTGCGGGTTCTTCAACGATTACTGCAACAACGGGTGGTAAATCAGGATCTGCCGCTCTAACCGTAACCGGTGCAACGTTAGTTTCAATAGCCATTGGTGGAAATGCTTCTATTGCTAAAGGAACAACAAAGCAATATACTGCTACTGGAACATACTCAGATGCAAGCACTCAGGATATTACTTCTTTGGTGTCTTGGAGTTCAAGTTCTTCTTCCTTAGTGAATATTAGTAATACTTCAGGAACAAAAGGTCTTGCTACCGGTACTGCTCAAGGAAGTAGCACAATCCAAGCTAGGGCGAACGCATTTAAACTCCTATGATTTTACTGCGGTAATCATCGTTCCAACCAGCGGCATGTCTTTTGGCTT
>JANYCR010000168.1 GCA_025360185.1 Leptospiraceae bacterium
TCTATCTTAGCTTGCTTTTTCTCTTCTAAGTCTTCAGCCATTGTGAGTAGATACTCCATAGTAATCGGCAAGAGCAGGCGGGAAAGAATAGTTGCAATGATAACCCCACCAATGACTACAGTGGCTAATGGACGTTGTACCTCAGCACCTGCCATTGTAGAAATTGCCATCGGTATAAATCCAATAGCCGCAATTAATTCAGTCGTCATTACGGGACGAAGAGATTCAATCGCCGCAACTCGCACAGCGTCTGATAATTCTATGCCCTCTTTTAATTTATCTTTGAGAGTGGATGCATAGACTACACCGTTTAATACTGCTATGCCGCTTACAGCAATGAATCCAACACCTGCTGGAATACTAAAAGGTAGACCGCGAAGGACTAGACTAATGATTCCTCCTGATGCAGCTAATGGCACTACCATGAAAACACCTACTGCATAGAATACGTTTCCGAAAGCGAGAATAAGCATTCCGAAAATAATCGCAAGCGCGATGGGGACAACGAGCATTAGCCTATTCTTGGCACGCGTGAAATTTTCAAATTGTCCGCCCCATTTCAACTCATACCCTTGTGGTAAATTACCCGTAATCGCTTTAGTCTTTTCTTGTGCTTCTTGTATATATCCGACCAGGTCTCTTCCCCGGATATTTACCTCTACAAATAATCTTCGCTTTAAGTCTTCTCTTTGAATTGATGCTGCTGACTCAATTAATTCGATATCTGCTACTTGCCCTAGTGGAATAGTTTTACCTGTTGCAGTCATCACGGGGATATTATCAATTTGCCTAATATCTTTTATTATATCTAAATCTAGACGAAGCACTAAATCGAATCGCTTTAATCCTTCGAAAATTTTACCGGCATTGGTTCCTACACGAAGCATTTCTACTGTGCGCAGAATTTCCGATGCGGATACCCCGTAACGTGCCATCAAATCATAATTAGCATTCACCCTTAGAACAGGAAGACCGAGGACTCGTTGCACGCGAATATCACCAGTTCCTGGAATTTCTTTCATGATAGCGGCAACTTCTTCGCCTATTTTTTTTAACTTATCCAAATCATCCCCATAAATTTTTACTACGATGTCTGCTTTTGATCCGGCTAATAGGGAGTTAATCCGATTCTCTATTGGTTGTGACATGCTTATATAACTAGAAGGAATATTTTGTAAGACTTTGTCTTTGATTGCCGACATCAACTCTTCTCTATTACTAGCAGTCTTCCATTCACTTCTATCTTTTAATTTAATCATGATGCTCGTTTCGTCTGTGCCTGCTGGCTCTGCCGCGGACTCTCCCCGCCCAACCCGTGAAACAACAGTTTTGATTTCTGGAAATTCTGTTAGGATTTTTTCAATCTCCATATTCAAGTCCCTAGAATAATCAATCGAAGTAGAAGGAAGGCGCTTAACGTCCATCTCAAGCTCTCCCTCATCAATACGAGGAATAAATTCGGAACCGAGTGTTTTTGAGAGTAATAACGATAAGCCTACAAGTAAGAATGCTGAGAAGGCAATTCTTTTCTTATGTCTAAAACCCCAATTCAAAAGTATTTTATATTTTCCTTCTAAATAATCCCAATAATGACTTTTATGAAAGATCGGTTTTTGAAATGCAATAGCAAGGCTTGCAGGAAATACTGTTAAAGAAAATAGAAGTGCTGCTCCGAGCGCCAAAGCAACAGTAATCGCCATTGGACGAAACATTCGTCCTTCCACTCCTTCTAAAACCATAAGCGGCAAATAGACTAACAAAATAATTGCAACTGAAAACGCAGCAGCACGACCGACTCGAATACAATTTTCTAAAATAATTTTTTCTGTAATCTCTGCTATCTCAAACTTGTTCATTGGTTTTTGAAATAAGTATTTCTTTGATACAAATCCCGCCATCACAGATTCTAAAATAACAATCGAGCCATCGACTAATAATCCAAAATCAAGAGCACCGAGACTCATTAGATTTCCTACAACTTCTAACTGCTTCATAAAAATTACGGCAAATAACATAGAAATTGGAATTGCCATTGCGACTAATACGCCGCCTTTTACAGTCCCTAATGTGATAATTAGTGTGACTAATACGAGTAATGCGCCTTCAGTCAAATTTATGAAAATAGTAGATAAAGCACGGTTGATAAATTCAGATCTATCATAAAACGGTTCTATTTTCATTCCTTCTGGAAGTGTAGGCTGAATTTCTGCAATTTTTTGTTTTACATCTCGCACAACATTTCTAGAATTCTGACCTAGTAGCATAATCACAGTAGCCCCAACAACTTCTTTCTGATTTTTACTAGCAATACCAAAACGTAGTGCAGGACCTATTTTAACCTCAGCAATTTGTCCAAGAAGTAAGGGAGTTCCATCGGCTGCTGTTCGAACAGCAACTCGGGTAATTTCATCAATTCCTTCAAACTGACCTTCTCCGCGTATGACGACTTGCTCTTTTCCTTTTATAATATAACCACCGCCAGTATTAGTATTAGCAGATTTTATATCATCATAAATCTCAGACAAAGTGAGATTATGCGTAACTAGATTACGCGGGTCAATGATTACCTGGTATTCCTTCGCTTCTCCACCGATGGAATTAACTTCAATCACGCCCGGGATAGATTTAATCTTCTTGGATAATTCCCAATCAATATAAGTTCTAAGCTCCATAGGAGTATGTCTATCCGAGCTTAACACAAACTCGTAAATATCCCCCAATGCAGTTGCAACAGGGGATAATTCAGGTTGTCCGTACTCGGGAGGAATTTCTTTATCAGCAACTTTTAATCGTTCACTTACTAATTGCCTTGCAAACCAAATATTAACACTATCATCAAAAATTACTGTAACGCTACTAATTCCAGTCCGCGATATAGATCTGATTTCAGTTGCTCCGGGTATTCCCATTAATTGTAATTCAATTGGATTTGTAATAAACTGTTCCACTTCCATCGGAGAAAGTCCAGGCGAAACTGTTACTGCGGATACTTGTACGTTAGTCACATCAGGCACTGCATCGACAGAAAGTTTTAAGGCACTGTAGAACCCAACGAGGGAAATTATAAATGTTAAAGCAATAATTAGGTATTTTTTCTTAATTGAAAATTCTATCAGTTTTTCTATCATAGTAGATAATCTAAAACATCTTTCCATGTCTTAAATTTTTCAGAGCCAAAATGGATATGTTCTCCTTGAAAATCTTCTACTCCATTAAGAGTTCGATCGTCAATTAAATAATCTCC
>JANYCR010000225.1 GCA_025360185.1 Leptospiraceae bacterium
GAAGGCTCAGGTGAGCGCAAGCCATTTAACCGAGGACCGCGCCGTGATGGCGGAGAAGGGTCAAATGAGCGTAAGCCGTTCAATAGAAGTTTTCCTCGACGAGATGGGGAAAGTTCAGCAGAGCGTAAACCATTTCCTCGCCGCGAGAGAGAACCATTTAAAGAAAGACCTGTTGCCTCTTTTGATGGAGAAGAATTACCAGAAGCTCCCCCGGAGAAAAGAGAAGTAAGAAGGTATACGATTGATCCGGAGGAAATGAAAAAGAAATCATTTCCAAAAACAAACAAGAAAATAAAAGTTCGCAAAGACAAAGAAGAAGGGATTTTACGAAGTAAAGACGACGAGAAAGCCGCACTTTTAGCAAGACTAAAAGAAGATTCTCTGACAGGCAGCGAAAGAAATTTTACCGATGGAAGCGAGCAAACGGTTTTTCGTATTAACCGCTTCTTAGCAAAATCCGGTCTGGGTGCAAGACGTGATGTAGAAGATTATATCCGCTCAGGACAAATTCGAGTAAACGGAGAAGAAGAAACTTCTTTGTCACGTAAAATAGATATTACAAAAGACATTGTCGAATTCAACGGAGAAAAAGTTGAGCTAGTATCGGATAATACCATTTTGGCGCTCAACAAGCCAGAAGGCTATTTGTGTTCTCATCACGATGTACATCATGATAAGACCGTATTTAACTTACTACCGCTCAAATACAAAAAGTTCAATATGGCAGGAAGACTCGATTTAACATCTAGAGGATTAATGATATTTTCCGCTAATGGGGATGTATTAAACCAAATCTCTCATCCTTCCTATGACGTAAAGAAAAGATACCTTGTGCAAGTAGATAAACCAATCCAGGAATCAGACTTCGTAGAAGTATTTTTAAAAGGGATTGAAGACGATGGTGAATTTCTACGCGCTAAAGAAGTGAGAATGGCAGACTCGAAAACCTCTACTATTTCCATCATGTTACAAGAAGGAAAGAAGAGACAAATCCACCGTATGTTCCAGGCAATCGGCTATAAAGTAGTTGACTTGCAAAGAGTGCAGATCGGTAAATTACTGTTAGACGATTTAGATTTGCCAGAAGGGAAATTCAAGGAAGTTAAACTAGAAGATATCTTCGGATAGGAGTTACGCGTGAGCTTTTTAAGCATCAAATTCTTTTTACTTTTCATCCCGGTGTTTTATATCTATTGGAATGTCAACAATAGATATAAACGTTTGATTCTTCTAATCTCATCCTGCCTATTTTATAGCTTCTTTAGTTTTAACTTTCTTCTGCACTTTCTAGTAGTCATTGCAGTCAACTATTTACTGATTCGATTTACTCAGGATAAATCTTATTTTTTAAAACTCGCGATTGGTTTTAATTTATTAAATTTATTTTTATTCAAATACTTTTACTTTTTTTTGGAAATGATTGGTTATTTGACTGGCATACAAGCATTAACTCATAAGTCTGAATTAAACCAATACTTCAGTAGCATTACGCATATCGCAAATTTTGAAGTCATTCTTCCTGTGACTATTAGCTATTATACGTTCCAATTGATTTCTCTTTCTGTCGATCTGCACAAAAAAACCGTGGAAGGACCTATTTCCTTTTACGATATTGCGTCTTACACTTTATTTTTTCCTGTAATGATTGCAGGTCCGATTACGAGGTATAAAGATATTGTGCCTGCGATGGAATCCGCAACTTTAAGCAAGGAAGACATGTTCGAAGGCATTTGGAAAATTCTACTAGGACTTACAAAAAAAATCGCACTCTCGGACTCGATTGCGGCTGTCATCTACCCAATTTTTAAAGAGCCAGAAAATTATTCTGGATATTCCATTTTACTTACCTGTTATTTTTTTGCGATTCATCTTTACTTAGATATTTTAGGGCTAACGGATATTGCCCGTGGACTTGGGCGGCTACTAGGGTTTAATCTTCCGGAAAATTTTAAGGCTCCTTTCTTCCTGACTAGCTTTTCTGATTTTTGGAGAAGGTGGCATCTTAGCTTTTCGTTTTGGATAAGGGATTATATCTATATACCGCTCGGTGGATCTCGCGTGAGTGAAACGAAAGGGTATCTAAATTTATTAATCACTTTTGTCCTAGGTGGACTCTGGCATGGGGCGAGTATGAATTTTATCATGTGGGGATTTTTAACTGGAGTATTTCTTTCGGTGGAAAGATTTATGGAAGTAAAAAAAATCAACCTGATTCCTGAAAGTCGAGTGAAGCCTTATTTAAAATTTCTATTTGTATTTCATGTATATATGATTACGTGGATTTTATTCTTCACACAATCCTTATTAGCCGCATTCACAGTGATCTGGAGAATGCTAAGTTTTCAAGCAGGAATTGAACTTAAAAATATAGAGATGGGTATATACATATTAATCTTTGGAATGCTATTTCAAATAGTGGAAGAATTTCCAGAAAAGTTTCAGTGGTTTGAAAAATGGAAACGGTTTGTTTTACCTATATTTTCCCTTGCAATTGTGTTACTTATTTTAAACAACAGCGGGAACAAGGATTTCTTCTATGAAAAATTCTAGGGCATTTCTATATTATCCGGTCTTTTTCTTTCTCGTCCTACTCGCGCTGGATAAAATATTTACGATTGATTATTTCAAAAATAATTTTATGCAGACGGGAAATATTGTCTATTACAAGCATAGACCATTACTCTTTGAAAAACTAAAAGCAGACAAGAGTGATAAAAATTTACTTCTAGCCTTTGGGGATTCCCGCGCATATGCGTATTCAGAGCTTGCGTTTGAAACAAACAAAGAACGCAAAGAAAAATATTCCCTCTACAATTTCTCAGGTCCACAAGCTGTCCCTGCGTACACTCTTTTTTGGATGGAAAAAATTGTAGAGGCAAAGCTTCATCCTAAGTTGATTTTCTTTGTAGTAAGTCCTGAAGGATTTGATGACTCGAAAGGTCTTATGCACGACCCATTTCTTCGCATGGGGGCAAACGATGATTTTGTGATAAAATACTGGAAGCATATTCCCTCAGATGATAGACAGGAATTTCTACTAGATAAAATGATTTCTTTTCGTAGACTTGAGTTTAATTATAAATTGCTCTTAGAAAGACTCAAAAGCCGCAAGCTCCGTGAATATGATATTAGGTATAATAGTGAATTACCGCTACTTGATATTTCCAAAGGCTCTCAGCTCGCGTATATGAGTTTTGTAAATGACGAAAAGCGTCTCGAAGGAGACTCGCTTAGAATGAAAAATATTTATCTCGGCAGTAATTTTAAACAACATGAGACGCAATATTTTTATACCGAAAAAGTTCTAGAATTAGCAAAAGCAAATGATATTAAAGTATTTCTCATCTGGCCCCGTGTCTATAAAACCTATCGCAAAGAATACGAAAACCTGCAACTAAAAGACAGCTTCGGTAAACGTATGACAGAGCTTGCGGACAAATACGGTATGCGCTTCTACGATTTGAACTCTGTCTCCGATTGTGATGAATTCTACGACGCCTCTCATCAATCTGTTTCCTGTTATGGTAAGATTGTGAATTTTTTTGTAGATGAGTTTGAGAGGAAGTAACTGTCTGAACTATGATTTTAATGATTTATGTGATCGGGATGATTAGGGGGAAGGATAATAGAATTACGAGAATATCTTTCCTAAATTACTTGACTTCTAACTGAATTTGGAAGAAAAATAATTCTGGAGGGTAATACGATGGCTATCGAAGCATATATGAATCTATTTTGGCAAAATTGGCAAGGCAAAAAGCCTGATAAACCCTTGCAATCATTGATAAATACCTCTCTTCGAGAAACTTATTATTCTCTCGGCATCAAAAAGGTGAAAGCTCTAGAAGGAATCAAGGGAATCGTAACTAAAAATAAAGTTTATACAGTTCATCTCATTAAAGACAAATTTTTTCCTGAAGGTGAAGAATGTATAGTAGGGAATAATAAGGAGTATGTGACAGTGGATTGCTTTAAGAGAGAAGTTATTTCGTGATTTTTGGAATTATTATTTTTGCAGGAATTTTATTTCTTGGAAAAGTTTGGGGAAAAATTCGTCCCATGATTGAGATCGAAAAAGATGATGTTACTTATCACGCTGGTATTAGCCACTCTTTTAAGAAGGGTATGATTCCGCTATCCAAACGTCCTCTCGCCAAACTCACGCGCGACATTGCCGAAGAGTTAGGATTAATCTAAAATCAACAAGGTAAATAAATGCAAAATATCCTTCTAATCATTGATCCATTTTTACGAGAGCCATCTAACGAGGCGATTAACGTAATTTCCGAATTACATGCAGAGTTGCAAAGAAAAAATAATTCGATGAATTCGTATATAGAAGTTTTCTTTCCATCGCATAGCAAAATGACTTTGAAGGATTATATGCAAGATACTCACGCAAGAGGCAAACAGGTAGTTGGCGTTTTCTCGCTTGGGAGTTATGCAAATATCACAGAAAATTTAGAATGGGTAAATTTGCTGGGTCGCGATTTAAAAGAATGTATAATAGAAAAAAATATTCCATTTTTGGGAATTTGTTTTTCGCACCAATTGTTTGCTTCGCTTTACGGGGCTACTGTTGATTTTGTGCCAGACAGAGAAAACATTCCTGGAAAAAAATACAATGAATTCAGGAAAATATCAATTCTTCATCCAAGAATAAAATTAATACAAGACAATACAAATGAATTTATTTCTAAAGCAAAACATGAACAGGAAGTAAAAAATATTCCGGAAGAATTGGAGCTTACTTGCACGAGTGAGCATTGTAAAGTAGAAGGTCTTGCTCATAAAAAATACCCAGCATTTTCGATTCAATCTCATCCGGAAGAATTTCATGAGAGTAGAGGCGGATGGGATTTCGTTAAGAAATTTATTAGTTTCTTTATTTCAGAGACAAAATTAAAGATTACCACCGATGGACACCGATAAAAGAACGATAAAAAATGATATGAATTTAAATTGAGTTGAAAATATTAATAACCTATCGTATCTTTTATCGGTGCACTCGGTGTTAGCGATAGCGATCGGTGGTAATCTTTGAAAATTTAGCCTATTATAAAAAGATGCGTGGATGGTACTGATAAATGAATTATAGTTTATACTTATTATCCGCTACTCTCTTTCTTGGATTTTTATTTATTCTTTGGAATTATGCGAAGGGGTTAAAAGATTCTCCGAGAGAGATATGGGTTTTATTTGGGGCGAAGTTAATTGAATACGCTGCCTATGGCGCTTCCAATATGGCTTTTGTTTTATATCTCTCGAAGGATTGCGGCTTAGATGATATAGCCGCTGGTTCGTACATTGGAACCTGGTCTACACTTATGACTTGCATCTCTATTTTAGTTGGCTCAGTAGTAGATGCGATTGGAGTCAAGAGAACACTACTCATAGGAATGGGGGCAATGCTAGTTGGTCGCTTTGTCATGCCTTTTACTAATCAGTTAATCCTTGTTAGCCTGTTTGCCTTTATTCCCGTTGCAATCGGGAATGCTATTTTGGTTCCTGTGCTGTCTGTGGGGATTAAAAAATTTACCACATCGGAAAGCTCTGCTTTAGGCTTCGGGCTTTTTTATACCTTGATGAATGTTGGCTTTGCACTCGGTGGTTATATTTTTGACAAGGTGCGACAAATATTTGGCGAACATACGATGAATGCTATTCCACTGATTGGAATAGAGATTTCTACTTACCAAATTATTTTTCTAGTGAGTTTCATTATAACGATTCCATCACTACTTTTAATTTTATCAATGCGAGATGGAATTTCTTTGAATGCAAATGGGATAATTGAAATTAGCCATAGAAACGAAACGGACCCCAATTTCTTTACTTCTATGCTTGCTGAAATAAAAAAATCTTTCACCGATACGATTGCTATTATGAAGACTGTGTTCTTAGAGAAATCATTTTGGGCTTATCTATTCATGTTAGGAATTCTTGTCTTTGTAAAATTAGTATTTTATCATTTCAATTATACATTTCCGAAATTTGGGATACGTGTATTAGGAGAAGGAGTCAAAGTGGGAAGCATCTACGGAATTTTAAATCCTGTGATGATTATTTTTCTAGTTCCACTAATAGCCCATTTCACAAAGAAAATAAAATCTTATTATATGCTAATTATTGGAACGATTATTTCTTCTGTCTCTATTTTTATTGCGGCTATTCCTAGTTATCTTTTTGAACCACTTGTTAAAACTTGGGTTGGAAATTTGATATTTGTTGATTGGTTGGAACTAAACTCTGACAGGCAAAATCCGGTTATCCTCGGACTCGTATTTTTTATTATTCTATTTACAATTGGCGAAGCTATTTGGTCTCCACGGCTCATGCAATTCTCAGCCGAAATTGCCCCAGTAGGAAGAGAAGGAACTTATATTGCACTTTCCTACCTTCCTTATTTTCTTGCAAAAATGATTACAGGTCCTTTGTCAGGTTGGCTTCTTGCTACATACACTCCGGAGGGTGCAAGTTCTTATCCAGAGCAGTATATGATTTGGATATGCATTGGTGGCATGACAGTATTATCCCCGATTGGACTTGTGGTATTTAGAAGACTTTTTACGAGTAAGGGAGAATGAAAATTGTTATCGACGAACACCGATAGGAAAAATAAGAATATAGCATATGCAAATCTAAATGAATTTAGCCATATAGCTCTGATTATTTTTATTTAAATTCGAGAAAAGGTTAAATTATTCTTTACAGCTTATAGATTTGTGCTTAAATTTCCCTGTTTTAGAACTCTATACTGAACGCCAAAAGTTATATATAGAATTTTAAAACTGCTGAAAGGATGTAAAATGTCTAAACTCTTGATTTGTAAAATGAAAAAACATTTTCTTAAAGTTTGTTATCTTTATATCATATTTTTTTTATTTCTTTCGAGCCATTGCACTCCTAATTTAGAGAGGAATGTATTAGAATATAGCGGGTTAACAAAATTATTCACACTAAAGAATTTAACTGGAAATAATTCTTCGACTACAACTACGCTTTCATCAGCTAAAGATATAGCATCCTATTCGATTCCTTCTCTCGGGATAAATGGGATTATCTACGGAACACAAATTAATCTTTCCTCAGATACTCTTACTTCCTTTACTCCTCTTGTTGCCAGATTTACAACGACGGGAAAATCAGTTACTATTTCGGGCACAAATCAAATCAGCGATGCAACGGCTAATACCTACAGTTCAAATTTAATTTATACAGTAACAGCAGAAGATGGTTCAACACAAAATTATACTGTTACATTGACTGCTCCAAGAACATATGGTGGATCTTCTCTTGTGATTTGGCTAAAAGCAGATTCACTTGGTTTAAGCGATGGTGCAAATGTGTCTACGTGGTCTGATCTAAGTGGGTATGGAAATCACTTCACACAACCAACTGGTGCTTTACAACCGATGTTTAAAGTGAATCAGATTAATAATCTTCCAGCCGTTCAATTCAGGATGGCAACAGCACAGATCATGAGAATTTTTGCAGGCGGCACAAATCTTTATATCACAAACAGTGGATCTTTGTTTTTTGTTTTCAAATTAATTCAAACGAGTGCATCGGGAACTACTATTTTAAATATAAATGGAGGTAATGGAAGAGAAATGTCTCTGACAGATCCCGCCGATCAATATCTCCAATGTCGTAATGGAGTTGCTTGCGCACAAACTTCAGGTGTTTCGATTCCACTCAATTCTTATATTGCAATCGGCAGTATTCAAAATTTAAATACCACAGTAAATGAACTTTGGAATGGTGATTTAAAGGGAAGCATTTCTGCTGCGGGCGGCAACTTTGATTATGTTGCAGGGGCAGCACCAGGTACTTCCTATTTAAGTAATGGAAATTTAGATGTAGACTTTGCAGAGGTTCTTTATTTCAATACGAACTTGAGTCAGAATGAAGTTGATAAAATATTTTGCTACTTAAGAGCAAAATATAAATTAACCGCTACAACTACAAGCTGCGGAAATTAGAGTTTTGCTAACTTTGATAAAAATAATTTCTAGCTCCGAAAAAGACCATTCTGATCTTTTGCATACTTCCTATTAATCTTTCCAGTAGTTTTGTTTGACTGCATATGATTCATTGCAGGCATTCAACATTCCTAATTACCCCCCAAGCTCTTCCCATCTCTTAAACTTAACATCGATCAAAGCATCGGTTTGTACTAATTTGGCGCTAAGAGTTTCTACTTTTTTAAAATCAGAATGAAAGGTGATTAACTCTTCTTGAATTTTTGCCTTTTCTTTTTCCAGATTTTCAATTTCTTTTTCAAGGGATTTTAATTCCTTTTCTTCTTTGAAAGAAAGTTTCCTTCCTTGTGGCTTATCGGAAGTAGACGAAGTTGAGGTTACTACTGGATTTGTGCTTGATTGATTCGCTGGAATTTGTTGTGGAGTTGGTGTACTTGTTACGAGACTAGCAGTAGGCTTTTGTTTTGAGCCTGCTTTTTGCTCACTCAAATACTCGGTATAAGTTCCTGGAAATCCTGTGATGTTTCCCTTTCCGTCGAATATGAGTAAGTGATTTGCTACTCTATCCATGAAGTACCTATCATGTGAAACTGTTAGAACACATCCAGGGAAGTCTAATAAAAATTCTTCTAGTATCGAAAGAGTTTTAATGTCGAAGTCGTTTGTTGGCTCATCTAAAATTAAGAAGTTGGGGTTATGCATGAGTATCTGCACGAGGTAGAGTCTACGCTTTTCTCCACCGGAAAGTTTTTCGATAGGACTTGATTGCATTTTCGATGGGAATTGAAATCTTTCGAGCATGAGTCCTGCACTCAGGCGATTTCCATCTTCGAGCAATATGTATTCGCCGGCAGTCTTTTGAATATATTCTAAAACACGCATGGATTGCTTTAGTTCGATATTATTTTGGTCGAAGTATCCAAACTTTGTATTGATGCCGGGGCTAACAGAGCCTGAGTCGGGAGTTAGCTTTCCAGTTAGGATATTGAGTAATGTTGATTTGCCGGCACCGTTCGGTCCTACGATTCCTAGTCTTTCATAGTGTTTAAATGTATAACTAAATTTATCTATAAGCTTACGGTCATTAAACGCTTTTTGAATATTAGTGATTTCTAAGATTTTCTTTCCAATTTTCTTTGGGTCTACTTTAAAAGTGAATGCTTCTTGTTGAACCATTTTTTCTCGGTTTACGACGCCGATGATTTTATCTGTTCTTGCTTTTTGTTTTGTTCCGCGCGCTTTCGGCTGACGTCTGAGCCATTCTAGTTCTACTCTTAAAAAACTTTCAGCTTTTGCTTCTTTGCGGGCATTGGCGTCATCCATCTCAACTTTCTTCTCGAGGTAATAGTTGTAATTCCCTTCGAAGAGAGTCGACTGAGGAAGCGCGATTTCTAAAATTTTATCTACTACTAAGTCTAGGAAATAACGGTCGTGAGTTACAAGGAGTAATGCTTTGTCCATTTTGATTAAATAATTTTCGAGCCAGAGAATTGTTTCTACATCCAAATGGTTTGTTGGCTCATCGAGTATCAAAAGATTTGCATCGTCAATCAAAGTCTGGACGAGCTCTACTTTTTTTAGCATCCCACCGGATAACTCCGACATACGACGATTTAACCCTGAGATACCTAGTTCATTTAGAATAGATTTAATCTGATCTTCGTATTCCCAGGCATTTGCTTTATCCATTTCTTCCATCACATCGTGAAATTCTTTTTCTAACTTCTCACTTGAATCAGTTTCCATCTTTTCGGAAATTTCTTCATAGCGTTTAATAAGTGCGGTCACTGAGCTTGTCGAATGTGTACTTTTTCCTTTGAAGATATGCTCTGAAATTGTATCGTTTGGATCGAAAGGAGGATTTTGTTCTAGTGAGCTAATCTTGAGTGAGCGGTTTTTGTAAATAGCCCCTCCATCTGCATCTTCTAAATCCTTTACCATTTTTAAAAATGTAGATTTGCCCGAGCCATTGATTCCTATGATTGCAATTTTTTCGCCTTCGTTGAGTCCGAAGGTTAGATCACGGAAGAGTTCTTTTTCGCCCGCCTTTTTTGATAGTTTGTCGACAGATATTAGATTCATATTCCCTTTGTCATAATCGTATACTAGAGGGCGCTGACAATCTTTATTCCTTTACAGCGAAGTGGTTTCTTATAATTCTGGAGATGAGTTATGAAAAAGAAATCTACAAAAATTTTACCGAAAGCTACAGAGAAAAAGATTCCGACTGTAAGAAAAAAGCCAGTATACGAGGCAAGCCTTGCGATTGCCGGCGGCGGGTGCAAAGCGTTATACGCCATGGGAATTGGATGCAAGCTTCGCAAATGGGGTGTGCAGATTAAAGAAATTTCCGGTGTGAGTGCAGGTGCTGCGATGGCGCTTGGGATTTTGTCTGAAACGGAAGACGAGTCGATTGAATATTTTAGTGAGCTTACTAAAAGAAATAATTCTAATTTTCAAGTCATGAGTCTTTTTCAGGGTAAGAGTCCTTTTCCGCATGAAAATATTTATCGCCGCTTAATTCGACATGGCATGAATTTGGAAAAAGTGCGTAAGTCTAAAATTAAAATTTATATTGGAACCGTGCAGGCTATTCCTAAAAAAACGGGAATCAATCATTATTGGGATATTGCCAAGCTTGTGACTGAGACTACCCGCGCTTACCTGCTAGATGAAAATGATAAGATGCAGGGTTTGCCCTGTAACCGCGTGAGTAAAATTATGGAGCGTTGGAATATGCAGCCTATAGTCTACACGAACAAAGATTTAAAGTCTGCGGAGATTATTGAAAGTATTATACTAAATTCCTCTTCCATTCCGCCTGTCGTATCTTTTCAAAATAATAGTAAGGTGTATTTTCTAGACGGGGGGCTAACAAACAATTTGCTCCTAGAAAGATTTTCTAAGAAATCCAGAAAGATTGGAATTTATTATGAGGATACGACTATCTTTGGAAAAGACAGGGCTATACTCGAAAGCACGTTTTTAATTAAGCCTTCCCGTAAGCTTCCGATTTCTTCCTTTGATTATACTGACCCGATTGCTGTGAAAGACTGTTATGAAATGGGTAAGGAAGATGTGGAAAAATTAAAACCAGAGATTCTAAAATTTTGTAGGATTGAATAATATGATTTCACTCAGTGTAAATGTAAATAAAATTGCAACTCTTAGAAATTCTAGAGGAGGGGATACTCCTAATTTGCTTAGCTTTACAAAAGTAATTATGGATAGTGGGGCGCATGGGATTACTGTTCATCCTAGAAGCGATGAGCGCCATATTACTAAAAAAGACACTTCGGATTTAAAGGAATTTATTGTTGAATATAACAAAGAGTATTCCAAGAAAATCGAATACAATATTGAGGGCGCACCGGATGAGAGGTTTCTAGATATTATTCTTGAGAATCGACCTGACCAGGCAACCTTAGTTCCTGTTCGCCCGGGTGAGGTTACGTCTGATCACGGGTTTGATTTGAAAAGAGAAGGGGATATGCTTTTTCCTATGATTCAAAAAATTAAATCAGCCGGTGTCCGAGTTTCCCTATTTCTTGATACAAACGTGGATAATATGAGTTATGCAAAAGACATTGGTGCGGATAGAATCGAATTATATACAGGACCTTTTGCACATGCCTTTGATTCCGATAAAGGTGCTGAGTCTTTTTTATCTTACGAAAAAGCAGCATTAGCCGCAACTAAGCTGGGACTTGGTATAAACGCAGGGCATGACTTAGATGAGAAGAATTTAGCTGTCTTTAAAAACCTTTCCGGCTTACGGGAAGTATCCATTGGTCATCGGCTCATGTCATTTGCACTTTTGCATGGTTTGGAAAACGCGGTGAAGGTTTATTTGAAAGCGCTTGGTGGGTAGAATTAAAAGATTATCATGCGAAGGCGTTGGAATAAAATTCTTATGCTGAGTTCAAGGTTAAATTATGTTTGATTGCATTTCGATGTGATATAAATTGGGGTAGATAGGAGTACTATGAAAACAAAAGTAGCAGAGCTAAAAGTTTGCTCTAAGTATGGAGTAGAAACTGCAATAGCAAGTTTTTTTACATCCTTTGTATCTGGTAGGCTTGGAGACGATCAAAAGAGATTGGCGCAGATTAGAATTGCCATTCACGAAGCGTGCATCAATGCAATCGAGCATGGCAATAAAAAAGATGAATCAAAATGGATTCATTCTGAAATATTCGAGAATGAAGATTTTTTTGAAATCACAATCGTTGATGAAGGCGAGACTTTTTATAAGCCTGATCCGAATACAGTTCCAACTAGAGAAGAAATGGAAAAAAAAATTGAAGGTGCAACAAGACGAAATAAAAATAACCGTGGCATGGGACGTTACTTTATGTTTTACTTTGCAGATGAAGTATCTTATGAAAAGAACAATCCGCATGGAACAAAGGTAATTTTAAAAATACTAATCAAACAAGATACAAAGGAATGAAAATAATG
>JANYCR010000300.1 GCA_025360185.1 Leptospiraceae bacterium
AATATGGATTTTGAATCTATGGCTGAGCATAAGACTATGCTTGGAAGTGGAGAGGTGATCGTTCTTGCAGAGGACACTGATATAGTTGAGTCTACTTTTCGTTTGGCGGAGTTTTATGCACATGAATCCTGTGGGCAATGCACTCCTTGTCGGGAAGGCACTCATTGGATGGCAGATTTACTTCACAAAATAAAAGAAGGTCACGGAACCCAAAAAGACTTAGAGCTTATTTTATCTCTGAGTGTGAATATGGAGGGGGGAACAACGATTTGCCCGTTAGCAGATGCTTGCGTGGGTGCGGTTCGTCCTACGATTCAAAAATTTAGATCAGATTTTGAAGCTAGATTACATAAGGAAAGTGCGGCATAAATTATGGATTGGACTTTAGTTTTAGTTTGGGCTTTAAAAAGCGCCATTTTGTTTTTTATCATTATTACTGGCTGCGCTTACTATACATTAGCCGAGCGAGTCGTTGCAGGATTTATCCAGGATAGACGGGGTCCAAACAGGGCGGGTCCTCTTGGATTATTTCAGCCTCTCGCGGATGGGATTAAATTTCTAACGAAAGAAGAAGTTTTTCCAGTGAATGTAAACAAGGGAATGTATTTAATTGCTCCGGCTATTTCGATTGTATGTGCGATTTTAGCATGGTCGATCATTCCTTTTGGCGGAACGATTCCGCTTCCGCCGATGCTTGCAACCCCAAGTTTTCCATCCATTGACTTACAGGTTGCAAATCCAAATACTGGAATTCTTTTTATGTTTGCGATTTCTTCTCTTTCTGTGTATGGAATTATTCTCGCAGGTTGGAGTAGCAATAATAAATATTCTCTCATGGGTGGGATTCGTTCTACAGCTCAGATGATTTCGTATGAGTTGCCACTTGGTCTTTCGGTGGTGATTGTAATTTTACTTTCAGGGTCGCTACGGCTAACAGATATTAACGATGCTCAAAAAGGTCTCTGGTTTATTTTTACTTTGCCCGGGCTGATTGCATTTTTTATTTTCTCGGTTGCGATGTTTGCGGAAACGAACCGTTTGCCGTTTGACTTGGCAGAGGCTGAGTCTGAGCTTGTTGTAGGATTTCATACTGAGTATGGAGCTTTTAAATTTGCACTCTTTTTTATTGCTGAGTATATGAATATGATTACCATGAGTTGCGTGGTAAGTCTTCTATTCTTTGGCGGATACAATGTTCCATTTGGAATTTTAGAAGGAAGCGATTTACAGCCATTAGTCGGTCTTCTCTTCTTCGTAGGAAAAGTATTATTCTTTGCTTTCTTATTCATGTGGGTGCGTTGGACTCTGCCTAGATTCAGGTATGACCAACTCATGGTACTTGGATGGAAAAAACTCATCCCCTGGTGTTTGTTTAATATCGTATTAGCCTCTACTTATGTTGTATATTGGGGAAAATACTGGAAGGGGATTTTTAATTAATTATGTTAAACCTTACTGAAATCCAACCTATTTTATTTATGATTCTGTCTGCTATGACTGTGGGCTCTGCACTTCTTGTAGTGCTCAATCGAAATCCAGTCGCATCGGCAGTTTTCTTGGTTCTTACATTCTTTTCACTCGCAGGAATTTATGCGCTGATGAATGCAGTTTTCATTGCGACCATGCAAGTGCTTGTGTATGCCGGTGCCATCATGGTGCTTGTAGTTTTCGTTCTAATGCTTTTGAATTTGAGAGAGGAAACGCATAGAGAAATTTGGAGCAACCCAACGAAGAAAACGATTATCGTGTTAATTGTAATTGCGTATTCTTTTCTACTTTTAGTTTCTTTGAAAGCAACGAAAGATTCTGATCCGACTGTGATTACAAATATCACCTCACCAAATTATGAATATAAATTAAGTGATAGCGCAGAATCAAAAGTAACCGTTACAGGAAATACGGCAAGTGTAGGAGCATCTACATTTATCGACTACTTGCTTCCATTTGAAATAATATCTATTTTACTTTTAGTTGCGGTGATTGGCGCTGTAATCATCGCAAAAAAAGATCCGGTTAAGAAAGGCTAGGGGGAGACTTTGCAAACATATATTTCTGGAATTCCACTGAATTATTATCTATCTCTTGCAGGAATTTTATTTTCTATCGGAGTACTCGGGGTTCTCACTCGCCGCAATGCAGTGATTATCTTTATGGCGGTAGAGCTAATGTTAAATTCTGTGAACTTAGTGTTCATAGCTTTTTCGAAAGTTCTATCAATTGTAAATGGGGAAGTAATCGTATTCTTCGTTATGGCAATTGCAGCAGCGGAAGCGGGCGTAGGTCTTGCTATCGTAATCGCAATACATAGACAAAAGAAAACTTCCAATGTCGATGAAATCAATCTATTAAAATGGTAGCACTATGTTAGAATACTTTCCTCTTGTAGTTTTATTACCTCTCATTGGATTTTTAGTCAATGGGATTCATTATCGCAAAATGCCAAACACCGCAGCAGCGATTATCGGGACTAGCGCGATTTTAATTCCATTTGTAATTACTCTCGGCTCAGTTTTCGCCTATCACCCTATGTCGAATAACGCACCGCACCTATTCACTCTTCTCCCCTGGATTCATGCCGGTGCGTTTCAAGTAGATTTTGCCTACCAAGTAGACCAACTTTCTCTTTACATGACTCTCATCATTACGGGAATTGGAACTTTGATTCATATCTACAGCGCGGGTTATATGCATGGAGATGGTGGATTTAATCGTTTCTTTGCTTATTTGAATTTATTTATCTTTTCGATGTTAAACTTGGTGCTTGCGGATAATCTCGTTTTGATGTTCCTAGGTTGGGAAGGAGTAGGGCTTTGTTCTTACTTACTCATCGGATTTGACTACCATAAGACGTCAGCCGCTAATGCTGGTATGAAAGCATTTATCACAAACCGTATCGGGGACGTTGGGTTTGCTGTTGGAATTATTCTTACGTATTGGTATCTTGGCTCTGTAAAATACGTAGACATTATGGCGGCAATGCCTGCTGCAATTCCGTTTAAAGAAATTATAAACTATGTAGCACTTGCATTCTTCATTGGCGCGATTGGAAAGTCAGCACAGATTCCATTATACGTTTGGCTTCCAGATGCGATGGCAGGTCCTACTCCAGTATCTGCTCTTATTCATGCGGCAACGATGGTGACTGCGGGTATCTTTTTGATGTTGCGCCTTGAGCCGATTTTTGTGATGGCCCCGCAAGCTTCTATGATCGTCGCATGGACAGGCGCACTCACTGCGCTGGTTGCGGCGTTCGTCGCCGTTGCGCAGACTGACAT
>JANYCR010000304.1 GCA_025360185.1 Leptospiraceae bacterium
AATATGGATAATATCAAAGCAAGTTTTGCCGTTGATCTGCAAAAAAAGCGTAAAGAATTAGCGAAAGCTTATGTTAATCTTAATATGAAAAATCATTTATCAGACAGCTTTTTGAAAGAGCAATTAGAAAAGTTACCTAAAGGAAAAATTCTATTTGCCGCAGAAGGCGAAGGACGTAATGCGGTGTTTGCCGCTCGACTTGGTTGGACAGCTTCAGCCTTTGATATTAGCATTGAAGGAAAAAAGAAAGCACTTCTACTTGCCGAAAAGAATAAAGTTACACTCGACTATCGAGTTGGTGAATTAGAATCATTGAATTTTAATGTTGAAGAATTTGATGCAATTGGTTTAATCTACGCGCACTTCCCCGCGGAGATAAAATCATTATACCACAAGACATTGGATAAATACTTACGTAAAGATGGTGTCATTATCTTTGAAGCATTCAGCAAGAAACATCTTGAGTATGTTACCCGAAATGAAAAAGTCGGTGGACCAAGAGACATACAATCGTTATTCTCAATTGATGAAATCAAATCAGATTTTGCAAATTATGAAATCATCGAGCTAGTAGAAAAAGAAATCGAACTAAACGAAGGACAATTTCATAATGGAACTGGTTCAGTAATTAGATTTGTTGGACGGAAAAAATAAATTTTAGTTTGTAGAGTTATCAATGTCTTGTGATGTATGCAATTCTATTACCTATGATTCTACAATTCCAGGTTCACCGGAAACATTGAGTATAATCTTTGATTGTGAAGTAACTTATGATAAAATACTTTATGGTGGAGGAAATGGGAAATGCAAACACTGTGGACAACAAATAGAATTTAGCTTCGAAGATTTTATTCATGCAAAGATTTTTGTTACAAAGAGTAAGAAGAAATAGAGGATACCCATGTGCAAGACAATCAAACAAAAAGTAAAATTTAAAGCATCACCAAAAGTTATTTATGAACTTTTAGCAGATTCAAAAAAGCACCAAGCGGTTACAGGTGAAAAGGCGATTATCAGTAATAAGATCGGTGGAAATTTTTCTGCGTATGATGGATACATTACAGGGGTTAATGTAGATTTGCTTCCGGCAAAAAGAATTGTGCAAGCGTGGAGGGGAAGTGATTTCCCGGATGGAGTTTTCTCAATGGCTGCATTTGTTTTAGTTCCTACTAAAGACGGAGGAACAGAGCTTACTCTCACACATAGAGGTGTTCCTAAAAATTTAATCCCGGGTATAGAACAAGGTTGGAAGGAGTTCTATTGGGATAAAATGAAAAATTATATTTTGTTGAAGAAAGAATAACAGATACAAACAAAATAGGAGAATAAATATGAATTCAATTATTATGGTGAGCGGCTCTATTATCCCACCGCCTGTTGGAGCGTATGTCCCTATGGGCTATTTTGCAGGGAAAATAGCTATTAACCGCTAGAAATAAGATATGTTTCCTTTACCCATTTAGGCTCCGGCTTATCTTCTTTATCCGTTAGCATATCTCGAACAAAAACAACTCCGATGCGCTTACATTCTTCTATTAAAGCGCATACTCTCGCAAAAGTTGACGTAACCTGCGTGCCACTTCAATCAAAAACCTATCTCCTGCTTCATGACCCAATTGATCATTGATTGGTTTAAATTCATCTAAATCTAAATAACAAACTTAACGAATTCGCTTGTATGGGATTGCTTTTTCTTTCGAGTATGCGCTCTGGTCTGGACTTTCAAAATCCTTTCCTTTACCGATTACCTGTAAGGTAACTTGAGTCTCGCCTATTTTTATTAAGTTAATTTTTTCTGCGGCAATTCGCGATAAGTCTATGATTCTTTTTTTTACATGAGGACCTCGATCATTGATTCTTACAATGACTGATTTCGAATCTTTTTTAGAAGTAATTTTTACGATCGTGTTGAATGGCAATGTCTTATGAGCTGCTGTATATTTTGTTTTATCATAAGGCTCGCCTGAAGTAGTCTTTCTTCCATGAAATTTATCTGCATAATAAGATGCTTTTCCTATTTCAACAGTTGAACGAGAAATTAGGTTGGAGGAAATAAGAAATAAACATAAAAAAGAAAAAGTAATCTTTATCATTCTATCCCCATCGGCTAACAGGTATCGAAAATGAAATGAGTTTGGGACTGTGTAAAAACAAATATTTTTGAGCATTATTCCATGACATTGAGTTAAAATTTCACGAAACTGCATTGCTCTGTGTCTCGGTGGCAATGCTTTTTCAGTTCTAAATCACTCTCTATTTTATTTAACGACAACTTTAATAATTGTATTTACAAAACCAAATGATGCTTTAGCTCATAACTAATGAAAGCAATTGTATACACCAACTACGGATCACCCGAGGTACTGAAATTAAAAGAAGTAGAAAAACCAGTCCCAAAAGACAATGAAATACTAATTAGAATTCATGCAACCTCCGTTTCATCAGGAGATTGGAGACTAAGAAAGCCTGACCCGTCTGCTGTAAGATTATTCTTCGGTTTAACAAAACCTAGAATTTCGATTTTGGGCGGAGTGTTCGCAGGAGAAGTGGAAGCAGTTGGCAAAGATGTAAAATTATTTAAAAAAGGAGACCAGGTCTTTGGCTCTACTGGAATGAGCTTCGGTGCTTATGCGGAGTATAGGTGTTTGCCAGAGAATGGAGTAATTGCAACCAAGCCGAACAATATGACATATGAAGAAGCCGCAGCAATTCCCTTTGCTGGACTAACAGCCCTGGATTTTATAAAAAAAGCAAGCATTCAGCCCGGACAAAAAGTTCTTGTCTATGGTGCGTCAGGCGCAGTAGGAACATACGCTGTTCAACTTGCGAAATACTTTGGAGCAGAGGTTACAGGTGTATGCAGCTCTACCAATTTAGAAATGGTGAAGTCTCTAGGAGCAGATAAAGTAATTGATTATACGAAAGAAGATTTTACAAAAAACGGTGAAACCTATGACGTAATATTTGAAACTGTAAATAAAATTTCAATTTCGAATTATAAAAATTCTCTGAACGATAAAGGAACCTTAATTTTAGGTGCTGCAATGGTATCGCAAGCTCTCGCAGGTTTATGGCTTTCTATTACAAGCAAGAAAAAAGTTATCTCCGGTGTAATAAGCGAAACCGTAGAAGGCTTAACTTTTCTAAAAGGACTAATTGAGTTAGGTAAATTAAAACCTGTGATAGATAAGCGTTATCCGCTAGAACAAATTGTAGAAGCCCACCTTTATGTAGAGCAAGGACACAAGAAGGGCAACGTAGTCATAACGGTAGTACG
>JANYCR010000336.1 GCA_025360185.1 Leptospiraceae bacterium
GATTAAAATGTATGTATAAAAAGGGAGAGGCGAGTAGAGCCGTTAACACAATCGAGTAGAGTATGAGTAGTATGTCCATTAGCCGTCAATTTCCTTTAGGTATTTTTCTGCATCTTGCGGGACTGCATTTTTTGTTATTACTTCTGATGTAACTTTCTCTTTCTTCAAACGCCCTTTGAGGTAATAGAAGATTAGCCCTAGACCTAAAGCCATTCCAGTAAATAGAGTCATATTGATCCAGGTAGAATCAGGCTGTGCTAAAATTTTTTCTCCAAATCCGCTCACAAGTCCTGCAACCATATTTTCACTTCCTGATGCCTGTAGCCTTTGAACGATTGGGTCGGATAATATCTCTTCGCCGAAACCTGTCTGCATCTTTTGGACGATTTCATTGGCACTCTCACCTTTACGAATTCGATTTTCCATAAAAAGTTTTAACTGGGCAGAGATTGCACAATTATTAAAAGAGCAACTCTTAATTGGAAGAGAAGGCAGGCAAATACAACGTATCCGCGAAGTAACATCATTAAAAATTTCGATTTGCTTTAAGTCAGTAAGAGTAGTCGTGCTTGAATCCGCGAAGAGGGAAATGGAGAAGAAGATAAATAGTAAAAATAGCAGTCTAAGTTGATTACTGAGCGGAGTCGAAGTAACAGATAGTAAAAGCGGCATTTCGACTCCGCTCAATGACCGATTTTTTCGTTGCAGTCGCTTTAAAAGTTTCATGCCTTCTTCCCCTCGCCAATCGGCAGTAATATAAATAATCCAGCGAGGAAGTAGAGTAGCGAGCCGAACCAGATTAATTTTACAAGTGGGTTTACCCAGATTTCTAAGTTGCCTACGATCTCTCTCGGAAATCTTTGGAAGAAGGCACTTTTTTCTTCAAAGCTTCTTGCTCCAAAAAAATATTCCATGAATAGCATCGGCAACTCTGGATTTTCCTCTGAGAGGGAGGCATTTTCGATTGCACCTAGTTGGATGTATAAATCTTCTTTCGGGCTAGAATGAATCGAAGGCTCGCTCGTTGGAATATGCGTTTCAAATCCGCCGGTCATATGGTTGATCTGCGGATAAAATCTACGCTCTGTTGTCATGTCTTCTACTGCGGCTAATTGTCGTTTGATCTTGTAGGTTGCTTCTTCGGATACGATTACGTTAAAGATATTGGGGGACTTTGTTTCGTCGCCGTTGATGATTGGTTTTATTTTGATGGTTGCGGCTTCTATTTGGTAGTCGCCGAGCATTCCTTTGTCGTAACCACGGTAGATGATTTCATTTCCGTTTGTGTTTTCTAATTGGTAGTAGAATTTGATAGAGGTATTTTGCTTGAACGCATTACCGGCGTAACCCACAAAGATTAGCACCACTGCGAAGTGAACTAAGTAGCCGCCGTATCTACGTTTGTTTCTAAGTAGCATTCTAAGTCCCGCGACTAAATACTTTTCGTCTTTGAATTGTTCTTGTCTGGCACGAATTCCTCGATGGTATTCCTGTCCAATTCCGGCAAGGGTAAATCCTGATAAGCCGATAGTTAGGACTGAATAGATTTCCGCAAGTTTGTCGCTGATGGAATAATCACTCTGGGTAAAGAATTTAGAATAAAAAATTCCGTAGAACACCGCAGTCGCTAGACCGAATAATAATGGTTTGGCGAGAGTGGTGAAAAATACTGCGTCCGCTCCTTTTCTCCAAGCGAGTAGTGGTGCTGAGCCCATGAGGAGTAATAAAATTATCCCCGCAGGCACACCCCAGGAATTAAACCAGGGAGCGCGAAATTCTGTTCCATAGAGTAGGGGAGAGAATACTCCGAGTAAGATTACCATGCAGGCTAGAACTAAAATGAAATTGTTTAAAAGAAAACTCCCTTCTTTGGAAGTGATAGCTTCTAGGCTTCTCTCTGGCTTTAGGTCATTTCTTCTGTAAATTAAAATTCCTATGTAGATAACAAAGCTTAGCCCGATGAAGATGATAAACGGGGTTCCGATTGTGGACTTCGCAAAACTATGTGGACCTTCGAGCACTCCACTTCGTGTAATCCAAGTTCCTAGAAGTGTAAAATGATAGGTGAGGATAATGAGTAACATGTTCCAGAATTTGAGCATTCCTCTTCTTTCTTGGATGATGAGAGAGTGAATGAACGCACTTGCGAGTAGCCAGGGCATAAGCGAAGCATTTTCTACTGGATCCCAAGCCCAATATCCACCCCAACCGAGTTCCTCATACGCCCATTTAGAGCCGAGTAAAATTCCTGTTCCCAGAAAGAACCAACTGAATATTGACCAGCGCCTAATCGACTTTAGCCAGTCAGCAGAAAGATTTCCAGTGATGAGCGCGGACATTCCGACGGCGAAAGGTATCGCAAAACTCACATAACCCACATAAAGAATCGGGGGATGAATGATCATCGCCCAGTGTTGTAGTAGAGGATTGAGTCCTCTGCCCACTACTGCTGCCGGTTGAAATTCTCTAAATGGTTGTGCGTCTTCATAGAACACGGCGAGGTATGTAAAAAAGCAGGAGATAACGGCTAACACCAAATGCATCACAGGAATGCGCTCCATGTTGGAATTTCTCGCCTGCCAGAGAGCTATGAAAGTAAAAAGGCTGACAAGTAAATTCCAGAAGAGGAGTGATCCAGAAGATCCCGACCAAATTGACGTTATGCGATAGAATAAAGGCAAATGATCGCTCGAGTGCATGACTACATAATGATTGGTTAAATCCATTCTAGCAAGTTGCGTCATTAGAACGATAAAGGCAAGTAGCACGATAAAAAAATTCGCAAGTAGCGTATAACGTCCAATTTCAATGGCGCGGTCGTTTTTTTTCCAGATGCCAAATGATGTTTGAAAAATGCTAAAGAGTAAAATAGAAAAGGAGGCTAATAGACAGATGATTCCTAGGTTGTTCATGGTTCGTTTTTGTATTCCGCTTCGTATTTAGAGGCACATTTTGCTTCTACATGGTCTCCAATTAAGACTCCGTTTTTAAACTTTCCATCTACTCGAACTCGCACTCCTTCTTTGAATGCATCGGGTAATAGCTCTTTGCCGGTAAAGTTCACTGGAACTTCTTTGTTATTCAGTTCGATGATAAACTTGGCTTCTCTACCTTCGCGGGTGACTGAGCCGATCTTCACCATTCCGCGCACGCGTAAGTTATCTCCATCGAATTTATCTGGATGTACTGCAAGTTCACTTGCGTCGAGCAGCACAAAAGAAGTTTCTTTAGAAGAAAAAAAAGCAATCGCCGCAAGCGAAAGCCCAATTGCTAATATTAAAAGTATAAATTTTGTTTTCATAGTCTCTAATGAATAGACTTTAAAATGCTACCAAAAGGAAAAGGAATTTTTATATAGGAGTTTCGAAGCCTCAATACACTAATTCTATATAGTTTCTAACTATCGTAGCTGCATCTTCACACAATAAATTTTGTATGGATTCGACACGCTAGCTCGGATGCTGCTGCTCACCACAAGCCGAGATGCTGATAACTCCGAAAGAAAAAAGCTTTACATCTTTATTCGAATTCGTTCAATAGGGTCAGGGTATTTTAGAATGGAAAATAAGCGTTTGGAAAAAGATAAGAATTTGGAAATTATTCTTCAAAAATCTAAATTAGAATTCCCTGATTGTAAAGTATATCTATTTGGATCGAGGGCAAGAGGTGATAATCAACTCGACAGTGATTATGACATTTTAATTATAACTAAACAAAGTCTCTCGGTAAAAGAAAAAATTTTAGCCCGCTCTTCTTTAAGAAATTTGTTAGCAAAAAATAAAATATACGCTGATATAATAATACAAAATGAAGTCGAAATAGAAAGAAAAAAATCCATTCCCGGCAATATAATCTATTACGCCATGCCAGAAGCTGTTCTCGTATGAAAGAAGAGTTTCAAAAAGAAGTTCAAAGTTGGATTTTAAAAGCTGAAGAAGATTTGAATCTTGTTATCAGATTGTTACAGGAAAAAGATGCCGAATACTTTGCTTCTTCCATCGGTTTTCATTGTCAACAAGCGATTGAAAAATATCTAAAAGCATTTCTTGTTTCAAACGGGAAAGGTTTTAAAAAAACGCATGACTTAAATTTACTTAGAGATCTATCTAATGAATTAGATGCTGATTTCTCTCATTTAGAATTTGGGAATTTACTTGAATTTGCTGTTGACTATAGATACCCGGACGAAACTTATATACCACTTCTCATGAATAAGTTCCACTATTTTTCGAGAAAGGGGTATTCCCAATTGCCCAAAAAAGGCTTTCTCAGATATTAAAATGGAATTTACTTTTGGCAATTGGTATATTCCTGATTTAGAAGAAATTGTCGGATACAAAGAACTTGCTTTGAATGTAAAGTTCATTGTTACTAATAAAATTACTGAATAAAAAGTCAGGAGAAACATAATATGAACTATTGGTTATTCAAATCAGAGCCGGATGTATTTTCTATCGAGCATCTAAAAAAATCAAAG
>JANYCR010000358.1 GCA_025360185.1 Leptospiraceae bacterium
ATTTGATTTATAAATCTTTGTATGCTCCTGTGTTTCATGTTGGAAGTTCTTATCTAGATGTAAAGATGGGAACAATCAACACGTTCATATTGATTACCAGTTCTTTTACGATGGCTCTCGGAATTTACTTTAACCAAAAGAACGATCGTAAGAAAGCTGTCATTAGTCTTGCTCTGACAATTTTTTGTGCGATGGGGTTTATGCTTGTTAAGTTCTTCGAATATAATCATAAAATTCATTTGGGTCTTGTTCCTGGAAAGTATTTTAACAATCCAGAGTTTATCCAAAAAGTAGTAGACTTTGCAACTAATATGCAAGCTACTTCTTCTTCTCACCAAGAAATAGACATAGCAGCCTTAAAAAAAATCGCACCACTTTATTTTGGTTTTTACTTTGTTATGACTGGTCTTCATGGGTTTCACGTTATCATTGGAGCTTGTTTGATTTTCTGGGTAATGATAAAAACGGCAAGAGGCAAGTTTGGTCCTGAATATTACACTCCCGTAGAAGGTGTTGGATTGTTCTGGCATATTGTCGACTTAATCTGGATTTATTTATTTCCGCTTTTATATTTAGTAGGTTAAAGGAAAATTACTATGGAAGAATTTGTAAATTATGCTTTATATTTTATTGCCTGTGTTTGTGTTCTAGTTCCTGTTTTTGGTTTAGGACTTGCGCCTGGTATTATCGTTAATTTAGAATTAGCCGCTATCGCAGGTAGCTTTTATTCTCAGATTGTTGAAAAAGGACTTATTAAGACCTTGATTAAGGATAAGGGTGATTCTCCACTCATTAAGCCTATGGTTCCTACTCTTGAAAATGTTCAAAAGACAATTGATTCAATCGAGAATGGAACTTTTGGAAAAAAAGAAGAAAGCCATCATGAAGAACATGGTCACCATATTATTCCAATATCAGTCTACGCTGGTGTGCTAGGAATTTTAATGCTTGGAACTATTATAACTGTTGGGGTTGCACAACTCGACTTTGGTCCTTGGAATACTGTAATTGCTATGCTTGTAGCAACGATTAAAGCGAGCTTTGTATTACTTTATTTTATGCACTTAAAGTATGATAATGCAATGAATAGAGTTATTTTTGGATCAGGCTTTTTCTTTTTGTTAATTCTATTTTCATTTAGTCTTATTGATATTATTACAAGGGTTAAACCTTTATTAGGATTTACCAAATTCTAATGCCTCATCCACTATGCGGATGTAATACAGATAGAGAGTCTCCGAATGCGGAAGAAATCAGAAAATATTCAAGGATGTCTATTTTTCTTCTACTCTTCGGAGTATCTGCTGTTCCTATCTCTCTCGAATTCAAATGTAAAAAATGCGGTCAAATCTTTGATCGCCTGAATGAAGAAGAATTAAGAACTTTTAAATACTGAGTAGATAAGAGCTTAGCTCTTTTCCAAAATTGTAAATAAGCTAAGCTTTTTTAAAATACTTTTCTAACTTTCAAAATCAAAAGAATGTGCTTATCATCCTTGGGGTTGTGTAAAAATAAAAGAAAAATAAACCGCAGAGAGCATTGATTTTAGTACCTCTTTTCTCAGTGAACTCTGCGGTTGAAACATCTTTTTACACAGTCCAAGTTTAAAATATTTTCTTCTTTCTCATTCATTTTAGAATTTTACTAATTAATATCACTACAAAATACTTAGTTTTTTGTTGATTTGCTCCTATTTCAGATGATAATAGACTTAAAAACTGAAATGAGGAGCTACTCATGAACGAGACTAACCAGAAGAGTATTCTTCTCGTAGAAGATGAAGTCTTGATTGCGCTGATGACAATTCAGCAACTTGAAAAGCGCGGTTACCATCTATTACACGCTCAGGGAGGGGAAATTGCAATCGAATTGATAGAACAGAATCTAAGGAAAATTGATCTTATTCTCATGGATATAGACTTAGGAGAATTGAAAGATGGAACCGAAATTGCAGAAGAGATTTCAATGCGGTCATGAGAGAAGTTTGTAAAAATTCAGTCGAATTTGTATTAGCCACTGGCGCAATTGTCAGTCTCGCTAATCATACCTTATTAGTTTCTAAGCAATGAAACAAAATTTACTACTCAGTTTCCACTTTAGAAAAAAGAGCGGTTAGATTCTAGCAAAGGCAAACCTATGAAATATTTGATTATTATTGCAATTTTTCTAATCTTTTTTGAAATCAAGGCAGATACCATTATTTTGAAAAACGGAGAATCTTTAAAAGCAAAAGTAATAGAATACGATTCTGATTTTGTAAAGTTAGAAAAACAAGATGGTTCCCAGGGAAAAATTAATACACTCGATGTGCATAAGATATATGCAAAAGATTTGGATGAAAAAGAAATTGAAAAAATTGTAAATGAAAATAATCTTAAGCCAGATTTAGCAATTCCTAATATTCAAAATAAGGAATCAGAAGAAAAATTTTTTAAGTTAGAAGATACGATAGTTGCCACAGCTTCTAGAAAATCTCAAAAGCTTTCCGAGGCTCCTTCTAAAGTAATTGTATTTTCCCAGGAAACAATTTATAATAGGGGCTACCGCAGCTTAACCGATTTATTTCAAGATTTACCTTATACGGACTTTAATACTTTTAATGACGCAGGAGAATCAAATACGCGTTTCGGGCTTCGTGGACTTTTTAGTCCGGGACAATCACAGATTTTGATTATGGAAAATGGAATTATTCAAAATGATATTTCACAGGGTTGGATGCGGCATATTGGTTTTGATTTAGTGTTAGTAGATATAGAGCGAATCGAGATTATCCTCGGACCAGGCTCGGCGCTCTATGGAACTAACGCATATGTAGGACTTGTAAATATTATTACAAAGAAAGGTAAAACCATTTTTAATAAAAAGGATTCTAATTCTGTTGCAGAATTTAGAGCAATGGGTGGCTCTTATAAAACAAGAGCGAGTGAAGGCTTGATTGCACATAAGTTTGAAAATGGATTTAATTTTCAAATAGCAGGTAGGTATTATACTACAGAGGGTGATAGAGGGCTTAATAGACCAGACCCGGGAAATTATTTTCATAATAATTATGAGCCTGATAAAATCACGACGTCTGAATATGGAAATGTGGCAAATGATCGTTTGCCTGGAAATGCAAGAAAAAAGTTACCGGATGGGTTTAATAATTCTGCTAAAGATTATTTTGTGAGAGGGAGTTTTAATTATAAAGAATTTACATTAGGATTCAATGCCTGGGATATGCTAGAGGGTTTGGGAAGCTATGTTCCCGGCTATGAATATTTTACAAATACAAAGGGAATTGAATTTCAAAAACACCATAGAGGAAATTATATTCATGCCACACATGAGACCCAACTAACCGGAAAACTTTCTCTTATGACAAGAATCTATAATAGGGAAACCACCATTATGCCCGACACAGGTTTTGAATATAGCTATCGCTACCAGAGTGTGAATAATGTTGTTGATAGCAAAGGAATACAACGATTACCCGTTTGGGATAAAACAAAAGAATATCGCAACCAGGGATTTTTAACTGGCTACCAACAACAGATGAATTATAAAATTTCTTCGACAAACGATATGATTGTAGGGCTTTTCTATGAAAAATCTCAGAAGTCGGACTCAGACCAATCGGGAATTTCTCTGGGCAAAAGGCAAAATCTGGATTCTAATGTTACAGAAAAAAGTTGGGATAATTCACCTTATTGGACATATGAGCAGCAGAGTAATCAAATTATATATTATTCATCGAATACTGCCGCTTATCTGCAAGATGAGCACAAATTCTTGAATAACCGCTACTCGGTGACTGGTGGAGTGAGAGTTGATCAAGATAAAAGCTACGGAAGAATTACTACACCAAGAGCAGGTTTAACTGGACGACCTATTGAGAAAATGTTTTTTAAACTTTTATATGGAGAAGCATTTCAAGCTCCGACATCTCCTCAATTGCGTCATGAATTTTCGGGGAATAAATACCTGAAACCGCAGACAATTAAAACATCTGAAATTGAAATTTCCTATACTTTTTTCTCCCGCTTTACATTGACAGGAGGATATTTTATTAGTTTTTTAAAAGATGTAATCGTAAATGCACCCAATCCAAATGACGGGAAATATCTCGTGGGTACTGCCGGGCAGCATACCAGCTATTATCAAAATAAAAATCCAACCCATATCTATGGAAATTCTATCGAAGGAGATTTTTTAATAGTAAAAGGTTTTAATATTTTCTTTAACTATACAAGGCTAGGCGATAGAGATAGAAAAACTCCTTTTGATGTAATCGCTGATCCGAGTGGCAGGATTACGTCCATTACCCCCGTATACGATGGGCATGAAATCAATAACGTAGGAAAGGATAAAGTAAACGCAGGCGTAAACTTGTTTATTTTAAATAAACTAAATATCAATTTAAGAATGAACTGGGTTGGTCGAAGAAAAGTTGCCGATTTGAATAAATACTACCAGCCTTATGATTTTAATTTTACACAACAGAATTATGATTATGTAAATGCAGGATATAAGGCTAATGGCTATATGGCGGGATACACAATATTTAATTTAACTCTTACTCTAAAAAACCTTTTAGACATTGCAGAGCTTGAGCCTCAACTAATTGTTCGAAATCTTTTAAATAAATCCTATATGGGAGTAGGGCAAGTCGATGGAAATGCAGTTCGTCCCGTTGATCCTGTTCAACCGACTGTTCAAAATCCTGCTGGGTTAAATCCTCCTTATCATCCACAGCCTGGAAGAGAAATTTTCTTTCAGCTTACTTATAGGTATTAATGCTTTACTCTTTTAGGTTTTTATTTGACAATGGCAAAACCTTATTAAACAAAAAAAGGAATTTAAAAATGATAAATTTTTTTCTCACTGTAATACTAATTCTATCCGCACTATATAATTGCTCTGCGAATACAAATGCTGAATATATTAAAGCGAAAAGCTTGAATACTACCCAGAGCTACGAGGTATTTCTAAAAACGTATCCGAATTCCCCACAAGCTCTGAATGCAAAATTACAATTAGAAAAACTGAACGGAGTAAAAAGTAAAACCTCTTCTTATAAATGGAATAGCGAAAATTCTTTTAGTGTAACAAAAGACGGGGAGAGATTTAAAGACTCTAGTGGTCAACTAAAACAAGTCTTCGATTTTTACAAAGCCCAAAGTAAACGTGATTCTTTTATAACTACAGACGGAGTGAAAATTACTTATGATTTTTTTCAAGTAGCGGGCGCCAAACAGGCATTAGTCATTTCGCATGGAACAGGAGAGTCTTCTATTCGTTATGCAGAGGTTGTATACGATCTATTAAAAAATAAACTTCCTTATTCTATTTTTATTATCAATCACAGGGGACATGGGTATTCCGACAGACTCCTTGGAAAATATAAACAATGGGATTCTAAATGGGATGTATTTAATGTAATGCAAGAGGACATTCTCGAATACAGAAAAATCTATGTGAATGAGTTTGATGATTATGTAAAAGACTTTGCACAGTTTGTTAGCATTGTAAAGGAAAAACACGGCTATGAAAAAATTACAGCTCTAGGTCATTCTTTAGGTGGCGGAGTTGTGACCCGGTATGCTGAATTGAATCCGAAAGAATTAGACAAAATGATATTATCCGCACCGCTTCATAGTGTAATCGGATTGTTTGGAGCAGATAATAATGACTATGTTTCCAAGGCTATTATTTCTTTAGGTGATACATTTTCGCATAAAGGATATAGCCTAGGTGCAAAGAGCTTTAATCATTTTGTGACAACATATGATACAGAAGAAAATGATTTAAATCATTATACTACAAGCCATAATAGATTTTTTATGAAGAAATTCATTGGACAGGAATTTCCGGATACTAGTCTCGGAGGAATATCCTGGGCATTTGCTGATGCGCTCTATGAAGGTGTTAAGGATATAAGGCGTGACGCGGGTAATATCAAAATACCGACACTTATTTTCCAAACTCAATATGATGCTTATGTTCACCCCTCGGGGCAAAATACAGTTTGCGAAGCTATCAATGCCACTAATTCAAAGCTATGTAAGATTAAATTTGTTAAAGATTCTAAGCATGAAGTATTTTTAGAACGTGATATTGTTCGAAATGAAGTCATGGACGATGTAATGGAATTTCTATTAAAGTAATTAACGTGAGTTCGATGTAAGGATTTGGAATTCGTCATTCCCATTATGTTGCGCCCCAAGGAAGCAACATTGGGTTTCCTTTTCTATCGGGAATCTCTAGTTCTAAGAAGGATTTTATATTACTTGAGATCCCCGATAGCATCTTTTTGCGTCGCTTGGCGGTAGTGTGAGCGAAGCGAAAGGGTGGAATTTCGGGGATGACATAAAGGATAACTTTCTTATATCGAACTTAAGTTAATTAGTCTGCATGAGCATGTCCTTATAATTTCTTCTTGGGGTAAAATACCTGTAGTCGCTACATCCCAGTCTTACAATCATTTGCACTTTTTCTTTTCCTGTTACACCTGTGAGTAATTCTAATTTGGCGCGCTCTTTATCCATTTCTGGAAACTCTTGGAGTGCCTGACTAAAGGGATGCATTTTTAATCCTACAGCAGTTACCGCCAAATGAAATCTGGCATAGTCCATTCCAGTTAGAATCCAATCTTTTTGTGTATTTGTTTTTGTTTTCCAAAATACAATTCCTTTTGTAGAATCAATTTTTTCTTTGTACCTAGAAAGAAATATTTCTAAACCTTTTTTGTCATGAAACTTTTCTGGCTCAGGTCCCATATAAAAAGTTTCAGCCATCCAACGGATAAATCCAGATAGCCCCTGAGCTGGTAAGGAAATTCCATCTCGTTTGGTTTGAATTTCTTTATCATTAAAACGAAACCAGATGCGACTTTCATCGCTAGTTCTATAAGTAGTCGATTCCAATTTCATTGCATCAAAGAATAGCTCTTTAAATGGCTCTATTGATTTTTCACCTACGATTGTTTTAATTTCACTGTGCTCTGCTTTTCCAAGTTCTAAAAGTTTAGCAAACTCCGCTTTTGTTACAAAGTCTCCTTCGTAAACAGCGCGGTTAGTCGCTCTTGCTTTCACAAATTCGTAGAGTGCATGTCCTTTTGTCATTGACTTGGTTAATTTGACTTTAGCCACTGGTTTTTTGCCTATTTCTTCAAATTTATATTCACCATCAGGGAGTATTTTAATTTCAGCCTCGTATCCGATTTGGTTTGCTCCTATTTTTAGAAGCTCTAAAAAAGTTCCCTGACCAATATGGATTTGTCTTGCTGGTGGATCAGTGACTGGTAAAATTCTTTTTTCGTCCACAAATAAAAGCATTTCCGTCGGACTTAGAATTTTAAATTTCCATGCCTGCGTATTATGTGGATTTGGCGCTGTAATTCCGACATTGATTGCTTTTAGAATTGGATCAAATATTTCCTCAGCATTGGAATTCTCTAGCGGGTCTACTCCCGATTTCCCGCTTAGCCTTGGATAATTCGCTAACGCACAGTGTTTCAAAAATAGAGGAACTGTTAAAATAACCCCTGACTGAATTAAAAACTTTCTACGTGATAGATTTTTTTGTTTCATAAAAACTCCTTTTATCCATACTATACAGGTTTTCTAATTGCCTGTCGACTTAGCCAATTAGGTCGGACGTTTTTTTATACTCGCTCGGTGTTTTTCCTGTCACTTTTTTAAATGCGTCGTTAAACGTAGACTTGGAATTGAACCCGCAGGCAAAAGCAAGATGGAGTAAATTTTCTTTTTTTCTTTCGTTATCATTTAACGCAGCTATTACTGCACCCACCCTGTATTCGTTTATAATTTGATAAAAAGATTTTTGAAAGAATTCGGTAAAAACTTGTGAAAGATTGGCAGTAGAGATTTCAAGCGAAAGGCTAATATCCTTTACGGAAAATTCAGGATTTAAATATGGTTCCTTAGTTTCAAAATATTTTTTTACTTTTTCACCTAATAAATTTAGATCTTCCTTATTTATTTTTGACTTTTCGTATTTTTCGGTAGAGGAGAAAAAAAGATTCTGATTTTCTCTAGAGTTGTAAGTATAGATCATAAAATAAGAACGGATGATTATAAAAATAGAACCGAAAATAGTATAAATTTCAGAATTTAAAATATTTTTATTAAAGATGGAAAGTAACATCGGGATTATTGTAATTAGCAAAAGTAAATTGTAAAATTTTGTGTATTGTTTTTTGCCGTTCAAGTGTGATTTGATTAATTGAATAGAAAAAAGAATCGCGATACAATTATTAATCGTTGTGACAATGGAGATAATCAAACAGTCTGTATGCGGATGAATTAAATCATCTCTTAAATAGCTAATCTTTGTTTCTACACTTGAAAAATAAAATGGAATTAGATAAACAATTACTCCGACTGGAACCAAAAATAAGAAAATATCTTCTAGTTTCAGCCGATTCGATTTATCGAGAGTTGTCCTCTTGCGATATAGAGAATGCTCCCTATGAGCCTTGAGAAGAAAAAACCAAATCTTGCAAATTGCGGATAATATAAAATATCCTTATTGGCATACAAGCCACCAATCCAGATTGCCCCTGAAATAACTAAAAGAAGTATCGCCTGGTAAATAGAGCCCGCATATTTCTTTCTATTTGCACTAAAATAAAAAGCGAGTAATAGGCACTGTGCGATAGCCGCCATATTTATAAAGTTTAGCATAAAAAGTTTGGTGATTTTTTATTACTTCATTACTCTTTCTTATCCCAAGCTTTCTTAATTCGAGTCCAGAGAGAAATTTTAGGACCTTTCATCCGAATATACGTTTCTTCTTTTTGTAACGTCAACAGAGGAAGTTGGACGGTTCTAATTCGAATTCGATGCTCGCTTAATACATCTACTTGTAATTTAGAATCTTCCATTTCATACTCATACTCTACTCGGTTAATCATTTTTAGGAATAACTTCTTCTGATCGGGACTCGCACTTTCGTTTAAAATCAGATTTTTATTCCGAAAATCCATTTGCACGCATTCTGGAATTTCTTTCATTGGAGTGCAAAACTCACCAGCATCAGGGTAGCGGTTTTCTAAATCACAGAATTGAAGGCTGAGAAGGATAAATGGGAGTAGAATAAAAATCTTTTTCAAATTGCTTCCGATTTTAAAGGCATGGAATGTTTCTTTCATGATTACATTTCAAATTTTCATTGCATAAATACAAACAATAATTCCATTTTAACGTCATAAAAGATTGCAGAGTCCGATCCAAGTTAATTCCCAGTTCTCTTTACATTGATGTTCATAAATAAACATAGACAAACTCCAAAAACTCTCAGTGTATCGGTGACTCTGTGGCAAATTTTTCTACTTGCTTCCATCTTACGCTTACAAATACTAACCTTATGGAATTCACAAAAATTGCCGGTATACAAGTTCCCGTTTTTAAAAACGCAAATTCATCTCTCATATACCCATCGAATTTGGTTGAGACTTATACGACTTTAAAAAACTTGCGAAATATTCTTTATCCTATTCTTGAAGGTCAACCTGTGCTGTTAGTAGGTGACGCCGGTGTTGGAAAGAATGCACTTATTTATTATATCAATGCTAAAAGAAATCATCCAACGCTTCGTTATAGTTTCAATGAGGACACACTTCCGGAAGATTTGATTGGCTCCTACAGGCTTCTCATGAGTGGCAACGGGTTTGAATGGACGAGCGGACCAATTGTAAATGCGATCGCCTCCGGTTACACATTCGTAGCCGATGAAATGAATTTATGCTCTCCCAATGTAATCAAACGCTTTGCTACAGTTTATGAATCAGCGTACATTGATTTAATGGAGGGAGATGGAAGTCGCATTCAAGCTAAAGAAGGATTTAGTTTTATTGGCACGCAAAATCCATCGGAAGGGTTTGAAGGTCGTAAGCCGCTACCGTTTGATATTACGAAAAATTTCTCTACTGTGTTTGTTGACCCGTATCCGCCAGATGAAATTTTATTTATATTAAAAAAACTCTATCCTGAATTAACAGAGTCTCTTTTGCAAACTTGTATTCGTGTGACATTGGCTACAGAAAGAAAAGTTTTGAATAACGAGCTAGGAAAAGGGGATTTAGAAAAATATCATTTTAATATTAGAACTTTGAAGAAAGTTTGTGAGCGGCTAAATGCATTTAACTGCAATGATAAATACGTAGTCTATAGAGAACTTTCAAATCTATACGTTGAGCCATTTAGAAAAGAAGAAGACAAAAATTCTCAACTCGAACTCATTCGCAGTGAATTACAATACTCTGATAAAGATATTTCTCATTCAGTAAAAATGTATGTAGAAGGAAGTAAGCTTTACTGTAATGATAAGTCCATTCATACAGAAGAATCTATTTCTAAAAAAATTCTCGCAGAAATTCCAGTTACGGAAAAAATTCTAGCCTTCATGGAAAAAGTGGTAGCAGGAATTCAACTCGGGGAAAATATTCTAATCGAGTTTGGTGAAGAAGACGATCCAAATTTTCTAATGTCACTCATTACAAATATTTCCGGTCTACGGTTATCGCATGTTAACCTTTGCAAAGGCATTCATACCTCTGATATTTTAGGCGCACTAAAACCAGTTTCCCAGTCCAAAGTAGAATGGGTAGACGGTCCTTTGACAAAAGGAATTAGAGAAGGTGGAACCATTGTGATTACTGCACTCGAAGCAGCAGGTGCAGAGCTTGTCGAAAAATTAAATATGCTAACAGATGATGCAAAGGCAATTACACTTCCTCCTGAAAGCGGAGAGACAAATCCAATTCATCTAAAGGAAGACTCGCGCGTATTTGCATTTAAGATGTTTAGAAAAACAAAGTCAGTATCTACAATATCGCGTGCGTTTAGAAATCGCTTTACACCTGTTTTATTTCCAAGCTTAGAAGATGAAAAATCTTTGAAAGAAATTTTACATTTTTATTTACCGGATGAAACGCTTGCGGGGATAATGACTACTTTCCACACGAAAATTAAAACTCTTTCGCAAAAACGTGTGATTGGCTCTGCTAATTTGAACCCATATTTATTTGGTTTATCTAATCTTTTGAAATGGAAAGACCATATCGTAAAATATAATTCTCCTGATTCACTTTCAGAAATTGTTGTACGTGGAGCAAAGATTTCTTATATCAACCAGATTTCTGATCCGAAAGAAAGATTTGATATGGAGCGGCTAATAGATACAGCCATAAAGTCCAAGACTTTTCCCGAAGACCTTTATCAAAAGATAGAGGATAAAAAAAAAACTTTTACCGATCCAGTAAACCTTGATAGAAACCCGTGGTGGGATCC
>JANYCR010000382.1 GCA_025360185.1 Leptospiraceae bacterium
CCTATCCGATACATCGTCAAGTAGTTAAATATATCGTATCGGATAAGTCAAAAATCAATCTATCCGATACAGAGTCATTTTTACATATCCTCATCTGACCAACCAACATCAGTTAAGAAGTCGTCATAGCCTCCATCGTAGATGCTAATTGTATTTTTATCAAATACGATTAGCTTTGTAGCAACTGCGCGTAAATGCATTTCGTTATGGGATACCATGATAACAGAACCGTCAAACTGATCAATTGCTTCAATCAAAGAATCACAAGACTGCATATCCAAGTGATTCGTTGGCTCATCGAGAAATAATAAATTAGAAGGGGTAACAAGTATTTTCCCCAACAGCACACGACTCTTCTCACCACCGGATAAGACTTTGATTTTTTTAAGAGCAGTGTCTCCCGAAAACATAAGCCCACCTGCAATATTGCGGGCAATGCTTTCCGTGCAGGACTTATCTGCACTTTTAATTTCTTCCACAACCGTATTACTATCATCCATATCGAGTTTATTGGTTTGCCCGAAGTAGCCTTCTTTCAAACTTGGGTGCTTGCTTACTTTACCGGATACTGGCTGTAATTCGCCTGCAAGAACTTTGAGGAGTGTAGATTTACCTTTTCCATTTTTACCGATGATACAAATTCTATCCCGTTTGCCAACACTAATTGAAAAATCTTCGACCAAAAAAGGAGCAGAGCCGGTATAAGAAAAAGAAATACTTTCCGCGGAAAGCATTTGACTTGCATTAAATGAAGCAGCATTAAAAAATAAATCCAAATCTTCAATCACATCTAATGCTTTCATTTCGCCTTGTTTTTCTAACTTCTTCACGCGGGACTGGGTGCGGCTCGCAAAACTTGCCTTAGCCTTAAACTTGGCAATGAAGATTTCCTCTTGTTTACGTTTCTTTGCTTCATTCAGACGAGTCTTTTCATAAAGCTCTTCTGCTTCATTTATCTGGGTGTATAATTTTTCAGTATCACCCTGGACTTTAATTGCCTTGGTGCGGTGAATGGCGACTACGTGCGTGACCACTGAGTCCATAAAACTTCTATCGTGAGTAACAAGTATTATCTCCCCTTCCCACTCGCGCAAAAATTCTTCAAGCCAACGAATGGTAACAATATCGAGATAGTTGTTTGGCTCATCGAGCATTAGCATATCAGGTCTTGAAACAAGAAGCTTTGCTAAGTTCATACGAATTTGGTAGCCACCGGAAAACTCATTGGGGTTTCTTTCCATATCCGCTTCCGAAAAACCAAGACCGGAAAGAATTTTTTCCACCTGCCATGTCTCGTATTCTTCGCCTTCCGGAAGACCGAGGGAGCATTCTTCTAGCACAGTTGGTTTTGTAAATTTTAAATGTTGATCCAAGTGACCAATTTTATAATTCTTAGGAATCGTAACCGTTCCCTTATCAGGCTCAACGTTTCCCAAAATCATTTGGAATAATGTCGATTTGCCGTGACCATTTCTACCGACTAATCCTACTTTTTCCCCGCGGTTCACAGCCAGGCTCAAATCATCAAATAACAACTGACTCCCAAATGATTTATGCACTCCAAAGATTTTTATCATATATAATTCCTTTAGCATCCAAGATTTTTGAAGTGGGTAGGAATTCTACTCAAATAATTATTAGGTTCTGCGCATGTAATAGAATTTTCTGGGTGTCCCCTGCGACTTCAACCACAATAAACGCAGGTCACGCTCTCCTCTACCGTCAATAATTTTTATGCAAAAATTATTGACGACGAGTCGATCGCTGACACGTTTGACAAGTTCAGTTGAAATATCTAGATAGAGGCTAATGGTGTCTAGCCCGCTTTAATTAAAAAACAAACCAAAGATTTAATCGTCAAAGAAATAGAAGATATGAAAAAATACCTGATTGCATTTGCTATAATCCTTTTCGATTGGGTGGTTTATTTATTTAGCCCGAGTTTTGATTTTCTTTTTTTGGATTATTTGCCAATTTTTTTTACGATTATATTTACAATAGTTTATTTTATATATTCAAAGATTCATAAATTGCTTTTATTCTTCATTCCTGTCTTTTTCTTTTGTTTTTTAATTTCCATTTTTGCATCTATTGATTATGTGAAAGGTAGAGCGAGACTAAACGCAATGGGACTGGTTAAAGGTCTTCCACACCTTGACATAGAATCTAGGCTATACTTGCAAAGAGGAGGTTGCATACGATCTCCTGCGATTGATATTCCGGATATGTATGAAAATTTCTATTTGAAGAGTTTAATTAAAATTTTTGGTTATCAAAGAGGAGCGTTTACTACTTATTTTCCTACAAAAGAAGAAATTAAAAACTTTATAAAAAATACGAAGTTTAAAGAATCAAATTTTGATTTAGAAGAAAAAGAAAAAGGAATAGTATTTATAAATATCCACAATGTCAATCAGAAATTTAAAATTCCATATATGCGAAATGAATGTCTCTGGAATGATGAAGTTAAAGTTTTATATGAAAAATACAATGAAGATATACTATTTATTCGAATGAAAGATCCTGGTAGAAGTTATTTTTTTTGTAATAACATTTTCTTAGATATAAAAGGCGGAAAATATATTACAAGCTATTATAATACTGAGTTAAGTATTGAAGAATAAAATTAAACTTGACCTAACCCTACTGAGTAGGATATAGTGTTTTTGTGACTAGGCTTTTTGTTTCGCTAAAGGAATTCGATACCTTATGGAAGAGCATTGGATTTGACGATGAGGATTTAAGAGATGTAGAAACATTTTTAATTGTAAAACCGCAGTATGGAAAAGTTATTTCCGGAACGGGAGGTTTACGAAAAATGCGGTGGGCTTTGCCTGGTAAAGGTAAGAGCGGAGGAATTCGAATTCTATATGTTGATTTTCCCGATCAGGAAGTGTTGTATTTTATTTCGTTAATCAAGAAAAATGAAAAAGAAAATATTTCAAAAGAAGATAAGAATACAATTTCACAGATTATTAATTCAATAGAAAAAAATCTAAGAGCAAAAAAAGAGAAAGGAGAAAGCAATGAAAAAAACAAAAGAAAAAAATAGAACTTCTACAGAAATTAGTTCTAGCATTATCAAAGGATTAAATCAAGCATTAGCTCACGCAAACGGAAACAAACTTTCTGTCGTAGAGCACAAAATGTCGATTATGCCGCTATCTACCTACAAGAAGGATGAAATCAAAGTTATCCGCAAAAAAATTAATCTTTCGCAAAATCTTTTTGCAAAGGCACTGGGAGTATCAAAGAAAACTGTAGAAGCATGGGAGTCAGGAAGAAATATTCCACAGGGACCGGCACAGAGGATTTTATATATCATCAAAACAAATCCTGTATTGTTTAAAGAGTTAAAAATTGTATCTTAAACCTATTCTCATCTAATCAAAGTATCTACATTAAATGAAAAAAAGAATCCCGTATATAATTTTTAGCCTAATCTTTATTATCCTTTGCATTTTAATTGTTTTAGCATTTGCGAGTAATCAATTTATAAGAGGGTTTGTAGGGGATGCGGTCATTGTAATGCTTTTATACAGTATTGCGAAATCGTTTAGAGATTTTGATAATTTAAAACTAAGCTTGGGAATAACAATATTTGCCTACCTGATTGAATTTTCTCAATATATAAAAATTATACCGCTTCTAGGTTTTCAAGAAAACTATTTTACCCGAATTGTATTTGGATCTGTTTTCGACCCGTTTGATTTATTAGCTTATACTGTTGGAGGTGTAAGTATTTTCCATTTGGATACCTATTTTTCACGGAAGTATAATTCTTTTGGATGATATTTTTTTTATTTGACATTGTTTCATTTTTAACTGTAAATAGCGTTCTACGGAAATATATAGAAAATTTAGGGAGAAAAATAAATGGAAGCAGAATCAGACTATGGAATTGAAGTAAGTAAATATAAAAATTTTGTATATATTACTTTTATCAATTACCAGAAGCTAGATCTTTATAATGCACGAGATCTTGTGGAAGTATTTAAAGTCCAAAATGAAAATGGTTCAGATGATATCGCAATTGATATGTCTACTATAAATTATATCGACTCCAGTGGGCTGGGATCTCTTGCAACACAGGGAATGTATTTGGCAAAAAAAAGCAAACGACTAAATTTAATTTCTATTACAAGTTCGGTTTCGCACTTGTTTAAAGCAAGTGGGTTTGAAAAGATGTTTAAAATTTATCCTGATAAAAGTTTTTTACAATAGAGGAACAATGAGCAAGTTAGAAGCAGAAGTAAATAAAATATCTAGAACGGAGTTTTTTGTGAAAACTCTTGCAACAGGTTTTGCATTGGCAACACTCCCAAGTTGCTCTACATTGATTACGACTGATACAAGTGGAATTATTGCCAGCGAAATAAAAGTTTCCGTTAAAGATGGAACCATTCCGGCATATCATGCTTATCCCCAAAATGGAATGAATCTTCCTATTGTGTTAGTCGTCCAAGAAATATTTGGAGTGCATGAGCATATCAAAGATATTTGTAGAAGATTTGCTAAGCTCGGATACTATGCAATAGCCCCTGAACTTTACGCAAGACAGGGAGATGTTTCTATTATGACAGACTTCAAAGAAATTCTTGGCAAAGTAGTTTCTAAAGTTCCAGACCAACAAGTAATGTCCGATCTAGATGCAAGTCTTGCACATGCCGTGTCCACTAAATTAGTTGACGCAAACAAGTTGGGGATAACAGGGTTTTGCTGGGGTGGTCGTATTACTTGGCTTTACGCAGCGCACAACCCACAGGTTAAAGCTGCCGGTGCCTGGTATGGGCGGCTAACAGCGGATAAATCTCCCTTGCAACCAATGCATCCAATTGACATTGCCGCAAAATTAAAAAAGACTCCTGTTCTTGGACTCTATGCAGGAAAGGATATGGGAATTCCTCTCGAGCAGGTCGATAAAATGAAAGAGGCATTGTCTAAAGCTGGATCTCCATCTGAAATTATTGTCTATCCGGATGTCGAGCATGGATTTAACGCTGACTATCGACCAATGTACAATGAAAAGGCTGCTAAAGATGCCTGGGGTAAATTACTCGCCTGGTTTCAAAAGAATGGAGTTGCTTAATATGGTTTCAAAAAACTATGGAATATCTAAGAACGCCTGAAGAACAATTTGAAAATCTAGGAGGTTATCCATTTGCCCCTAATTATATTGCTATAGCGGATAACGGTATGCGAATGCATTATTTGGAAGAGGGAAATAAGGCAGGAAAACCGATTTTACTTTTACATGGTGAGCCTTCCTGGTCTTACTTATACAGGAAGATGATTCCTTTATTAGCGGCTAATGGCTATAGAGTCATTGCTCCTGATTTAATCGGATTTGGTAAATCAGATAAACCTATTTTGCAGGACGATTACACTTACCAATCGCATATAGATTGGTTGGAGTTATTTTTAAAAACTCTAGACTTAAAAAATATCACTCTATTTTGTCAGGATTGGGGTGGTTTACTCGGGCTAAGACTCGTTAGCTTAAACGAGGAAAGATTTGATAGGGTGATTGCGGGTAATACATTTTTACCTACCGGGGAGGGAACACCGTCCCAGGCATTTCTGGATTGGAGAAATTTCTCTCAGAATGTAAAGAGCTTACCTATTGGAAAAATTATCCAAAATGGTTGCGTCTCTAAATTATCTCTGGAAGTCTTAAAAGGGTATAATGCTCCTTATCCGTCCGAAGGATATAAAGCAGGTGCTAGAAAGTTTCCACTCCTTGTTCCGGTTACTCCCGATAACCCGGAAGGAATTAAAAATAAGAAAGCCTGGGAAGTGCTCAGGAATTGGAAAAAGCCTTTTCTTACAACCTTTAGCGATAGTGACCCGGTGACTGCAAAGGGCGATATATTTTTAAAGCGAGCTATTCCCGGAGCCAAAGGACAGCCTCATGTAATTATCAAAGAAGCAGGACATTTCTTACAAGAGGATAAGGGCGAAGAGCTAGCAAAAATCATTCACGATTTTGTATCTGGTAAAGTGTAATGATTAAACTAACAGATAAGGATCGCAATTTATTTTTGAAATCAATTGAAAAAAATCGCGCCTAATAAAGCTAAAACAAGCCATAAAACGAGGATACTAAAACTCATTTGGCGAATCCTAGCTACTCAGGAACAAGTTCCAGTAAAACTAAATGCGGCTTATCTAGTATTCTAATCCTCGGTGCAATATGTCCTTCCATTCCAAGTCCGCGGCTAACAATGATTTTGATTCCGTTGTAAAAATGTAATCCTCCAGAAGCAATATTTCTTGGAACATTGGAAAGAGTAATAATCTGACCTATTATTGGTAGGCAGACTTGTCCACCGTGAGTGTGACCTGCAAGAATTAAATCCGGTTTAGAATTATTTGCATACAAAATAGTATCAGGATAATGACTCATTAGAATTTTAAATTCAGCCTCATTCACTTCATTGCTTAATTGATTTATTAAATTCTCATTTCTGTATTCCCAAAGACTAATTCCGATTAGCCCAATGAGAGTATCATCCATTTTTAAAAGCTTTGATTTATCGTCTAAGAAAATAAATCCACTTCGCTTCGTAAAATCCTTTAAATCTAAAATATTGTCCACATTTCCACTTACAAAATACGATGAGTCTATCTTTTTAAACCCAGAAAGATACTTCTCGACTTCTTCCCTAATCAAAATATGGTTTAGAACATCCCCTGTGAATAAAATGAGATGTGGCTCAAATTCATTTGAGGCTTTTCTTACTTTATAATGCAATTCCCTTATATCATCAGTTTGTAAATCCGAAATATGAGTGATTCTAATTTTATTCTTAATCTTATTTGATCGAATCGTTATCCGCTCTACCTCTAAATCATTTGGTTCAATTCTCTCTGCATAAAATTTGAAACCGATGATTGTAAGAATGATTGGTAGTAAAAAGTATTTTTTATTTTTAACTAAATGGATTAAAAGAAATAAAGGCAAATAGACAGTAGCCAAAGTCCAGAGAATATGTATTCTAAGAAAAGTAGATAATCCGAGCAGCATTGCGATTACGCTGCCAACTAAAAATACTATGATAGATGATTTTATAAAGGTAAGTATATATTTTTTAGAAATAAAATCTGGCGAGAATACTTTTAGATTTTCTTTTTTGAAAAAATAATAAAAGGAAAAAATGCATCCAAGTAATATTAAAATGTCTATCAATAAGTTGTATAAGGAAAATGCATTATAATAGAAATTCATAAATAATATGCATCGTTTAAAAGGGTTTGTGTAAAAGCAAAGAAACTATCTCTCACAAAGAACACAGAGAGTATTGATTTTATTGACTCTTTTCTCTGTGATCTCAGTGTGCTCTGTGAGAAAATCATGCTTTTACACAACCCCCTACGATGTACCCCAGTGGCTAATAAATCTTATCCCAACGAACTACCACACATTGCACAGAACTTTGCGCCAGTAATCGTTGTATGAAAACTACATTTGCGGCAAATACCTGTTCTTTGCACAGAAGGCGATGCAGTTTTGATAGATTCTAATTTACTGTCCAATGCTTTTAAATCACCGATGATGTCTTTGGATAGTTCTGTAAACTCGGAGGCTAGGATTTTTCCTGTATCCATTTCTATTTTTAAGTCTTTTAGGTTTTCTAAAAGCATTTTGCGCTCGGAATTGAGAGAGGATTTTTCTTCGGACTCACGCGTAAGAACTTTACCTTGATTAAAATGTATGTATAAAAAGGGAGAGGCGAGTAGAGCCGTTAACACAATCGAGTAGAGTATGAGTAGTATGTCCATTAGCCGTCAATTTCCTTTAGG
>JANYCR010000383.1 GCA_025360185.1 Leptospiraceae bacterium
TGCATCGCTTACTAGAGCTAATGAAGACAAAGTATCTTACCTGCTTGATCTCAGATGCAGGAACTCCAGGGATTGAAGACCCAGGATCTGGGCTTATAAACCTAGCCGTCAGAAATGAGATAGAAGTAAAAATTGTTCCCGGACCCAGTGCGCTTACTTGTGCTTTGGCGCTCTGCGGGTTTAGAATTTCACCTTTTACGTTTATTGGATTTTTGAATCGAGAAGAAGAAAAAAGAAGACTTGAGATTAATAAGTATTTATCGCTTGGACATACGCTGGTCTTATACGAGACGCCCTACCGTTATAAAAAAGTAATCCAGGAAATCGCCAAATTCTCTAAAAAGAACCATCGAATATTCCTTGGTCTTAACCTTACTGCCGAGGATGAAATTCAATACAGGGGAACTCTAAAAGATATTATTAAAGAGTTGGATAAATTTCCTAAAGCGCCACCTGTAATTGTGATTGAGTGTTCGCACTGAGCTTGTCGAACGTGCTAGTGTTGAACTCAATGTCACTCTCTTTGGTCGTTCCATAATGATTACCACAAATACCTGCGCCTGCTGATTCGCAGTAGGCTTTCATATCTTCGCGACAAGCTGTACAGGTTTCACCTGCGTTTAATTCTTTAGCTACTCTCTCATAGGAACACTGGTTGCGAGTTGCTAATTTTACAATTTGATCAAAAGGAACACGGGCACAATGACATTTTTCCATAAGCATAATATTACGATATTGAGACCTATTCTCATCGTCAAGTCTTTTTTTCTATAATGAGATCATAAAGAGGCTGATATTTATCATAATATATATTTTTCAGGAAGAGAGTTAATAGGATAATTTTTTTTTTAATTCAATTTTATTTGACAGGATAATTAATCGAAGGCGTTTTAGTTTTCTATAAAAACTACTATTGCTTTCATTTTTTTAAGATGATAACTAGAGGGTTTTATGCGTAAAGGAGATTCCTATGTCATACACTAACCAAGTGTTAATAGCAGAAATTGGCGCCAACGAAGATTTCCAGTTCTTAAGTCCGAATTACGTTAATGTATTCGGTTACGATACAGAAGAACTAATGGATTTAAATCTTGAGAAATTAGTCGAGCCTGAAGATTTTGCATTTATCAAATTTAGATTGAGTTTTCAAACAAATAAAGGGGAATCAAATTTTGGTATATCTCGTTTTCGGCATAAAAATGGCAAAACCCTATTTTTGGGATGGAGGCTGTATACATACGTAGACCCGGATGGGCAGACAAGAATTATTTTCCTTTCGAATCAAATTGAGGGTTTTGAAAGTGTACATTATCATCCGATCGAAATACTTAAAAATTCATACAATATTTTTGCAGTAACTAATCTTAAAGGAAAAATCATCCACGCTAACGACCCATTTTGCTCCATTAGTAAATATTCGTTAGATGAATTGATCGGACAGGATCATCGTATTGTAAATTCTAGATTTCATGAAATCGAATTTTTCAAAGAAATGTACAAGACGATTCAAAGTGGGAAAATATGGAGAGGAGAGTTTCGAAATCGTTCCAAGGATGGAAACATCTATTGGCTAGATACGATTTTGGTTCCAGTCAAAAGCAGGGAAGGAAAAATAACCCATTATCTGGGAATACGTAATGACATCACACAAAAAAAGAAAGCAGAGAAAATAATTGAAGACGCTCGAAATCTTGAACTTGAAAATCTACGAAAATTGCAAGCTGCTCATTTTGAAATAATGCAGCGGCAATTCGCTATTGACCAACATGCTATTGTAGCAATTACTAATTTAGCAGGAACTATTATATATGTGAATGATAGGTTTTGTGATATTAGCCAGTACTCCAAAGAAGAATTAATAGGACAAAATCATCGTATGATTAATTCGGGTTTTCATAAACGGGAGTTTTGGACAGAGATGTATTCAACGATAAAAAAGGGAAACACATGGCATGGGGAAATTCGAAATAAAGCGAAAGATGGAAGTTACTATTGGGTAGCCACTACTATTGTACCTCTCAAAGATGAACATGGAAAAAATATTCAATACTTTTCTATTCGAACTCTGATTACAAATAGAGTCATTGCCGAAGAAGCTCTCTGGTTTAGTGAAAAAAGATATAGAGGTTTATTAACGAATATTGAAGAAGGGGTAGTTATACATGCGCCTGATACATCTATAATTATGTGCAATCAAAAAGCTTCTGAATTGTTGGGATTGAATTCAGAACAATTAAAAGGCAAACTCGCAATTGATCCAGACTGGAAATTTTTATATGAAAATAATTCAACGGTGAAGACGGAAGATTATCCGGTAAACCAAATTCTACGTAATAATAATTCAATTAAAAACATGGTATTCGGTGTAAATAGACCGTCTACTAAAGATATTGTGTGGCTAATGGTAAACGGCTACCCGGCTTTTGATGCGGAGGGCAATATTTCAGAAATAGTAATTAGCTTCATTGATATCACCGAGCTTAAACGAACAGAGGCTATTCTAAAACAGTATACCCAGGAATTGGAAACTTTGAACCAAACAAAAGATACATTTTTCAGTATCATTGCCCATGATCTCCGAAATCCATTTGCAGGAATTACAGGGCTTACCGAGGTTATGGAAGCGAGCCTTATCGCAGACAATGAGCTCTCCGAAAAACTTCTTTACCACTGCCGGTTAATACAAGCTACCTCTAAGTCAGCATTTAACCTATTGGAAAATTTACTACTATGGGCAAGAGCGCAGACGGGTGAAATTACTGTTAGCCACAAAAATATTTTTATTAATAATT
>JANYCR010000432.1 GCA_025360185.1 Leptospiraceae bacterium
ATCTAATCTCCTTTTAAACGTTTATTTCCCTAAGCCAAAAAGGCAGGGAAATACTAATATAGCTAGGATTTTAAATTTTAATGAGACGGCAAGAAATATTTTCGATTCTTTAGATTGTATTTATTTTTTTAAGCGGCGAAAAAATCAGCTTTTCTTATATCAGAAAGCTCAATTCGGGCGACAATTCCTTCTTTGCCATTTTTGATTACAACATCTCCATCGAGTTTTCGATTCTTATCGAGTTCAATCACAGTTCCATCTTTCAAATAGAGAACAATATCAATTCCACGATAGTTTACATATCTGGAAAGAATTTTTTTGAAATTAGGAGAAGGATTTGCTACTTGCGGATCATTGCTATTTTGCGCTGGAACTATATTAAGAGGTTGTATGTTAGGTTGTTTTTTTTCCAAGTTTGTGCCTGCTTTCTTTATTTATGTCGGATTGATTTCCTTAAAATAAACGGTACGTTTAGCAAAATCCTAAAGAACTTTTTTTATTTTATCATAAAAAATGATGATTATAACCATATTTTTATTACTTGTACTAAACATCAATTACGCATAACGCTTGTATAGTACATAGCGATTAGCCGCTAGAGTGAAGTATTTTGTGGATTACGCGTATTAGGCTAGATGGGTATTTAGTACGTCTTAAGAACCTGCCATGCTTCGATACACTCAGCACAGACACTGGCACAGAGACACGGAGGGTGTGATAGCTTTATTCATATACGTCTTGCGAAAGAGAGTTTATGAAAGCAGTTGGTAGTATATTTTCTGTATCGGACGGATAAGGATTTGTCGAATAAAAGGCATAGGAAAGAATGCAGCAATATTAGACCCGATAAATTTAAGTTTAAAAGTCCTTGTTTAAAAGGCTGTAATGTAGGGAGTTATTGATATGAAAAATATAGTATTAGTTTTCTTGGTGATTATTTTAACATTTATTTATTGTGATGCACGAAGAGATTGTTATATTGAAAGCAATAGAATACAGCCAGGTTTCTGTGAATTAATATCTGTTCTTACTTATCAAGATATTAATTTAACACATAGAGAATTAACTGCTGATCAAATGGGTAAACTGTTAATACTTTGTCAAAAGCAGCAACAAGATAGAAAGACATGTGATAGTAAATCTCAATACTGGCCATTACCAAAAAACTTTAATCAGGGTAAGGACAGAGGTCTGTAAAACTTCAACTAGCAAAGAAAGAACGCGATGAATGGACGTTTATCGAATGTATTACAGTTCAGACTAAATAAGTTTAGATAATTGATAAAACAAACTTTACTAAAAATATGATAGGTAAAATTTAGGTAGTATGTCAGATGAAAAGAAAGTTCCAAACCCCTATGGCAAACTTGGAGGACCAGAGCATAGAAAAAAAGTTGAGGAGGTTGGCAAAGAGGTTAGAGAAAGAAACTTATCTACAATTTTCGAACGAGCGATTGGGCTCTTAACTGGAAAAAAACGGTATGTAGATGTTGCCGGAGTAGATGAATTTGATAATGTCCAAGAGCTTCACCAGATAGGTAAACAAACAAAAAATCGCTTGCCAGTCAAGCGTGAGCGTGATGCAATAGAAGATATAGAGAAGGCTCAGGACATAAAACCTGAATTTCACCCCTATAATGAAACGGATTCAGATTAATTGGAGAAGAAAATGAGCAGCAGTCAGATTAATTTTTATTTGATGCCAGAAGACGCAATGGAAGTTGATAGATACTTGCAGCAAAATGGTCTTATCCTCTTAGCTCAGCCGATGCCTGATTGCAAACTTATTTCTGTAGATTCTGTGCAAGCTGTTCAATATAAAGATTGGAAAATTCGAAGCGTTAAATATATAGTACGAGCAGAAGATAAAGAAAAAATCAAAATAGAATTTGTAGAGACACAAAATCATTATATCATTGACGTTTTAAATTCTCCAGTCATCGAATTCTGGTTTCCTTCTTTCTTAAATAATGAAAAACGAAAACGCGGTCGAGTTTATTATGTTAAAACTTTTTTAGACAAAGAATCCAAGAAAGAAATATTAAAAAGCCCTGACTTCCTAAAAGTTGCAGAGAATTATTTTAAATGGATTCGAAAAAACTTTAAAAATGTCAAGCTTCCCGGGTATGAGAACTTTCTTGTCAGTGAGCGCACAGCGAATTGGATCAAAGAATCAGGTGGACAATTAGCAATTAATTAAAAACATAAAAAGCCTCGCCCCAAAAAATCATTCCCTAAATCTATCAGTGCATAATTATAGCGATAAGATGAAAATCGGCATTGTAAAACATCTAAACGCTAGACCGCTTACGTATGGATTCGAAAACTCGGGCTCTCATGAGCTTGTATTTGAAAATCCATCTGTCCTAAAAGACTTACTATTAAAAGGTGAATTGGATACAGCTCTCATTTCCTCTGTAGAATGCATTCGCAATGAATCTGTATTAGCCTATTCCACAGCCTGCGGGGTATGCGCTAAAGAAAAAGTTAGATCCATTTTATTTTTTAAAAATAAAAAAGAGTCTTTTCCTCCTGCAAAAATCTATACAGATTCAGGTTCACGTAGTAGTGTTGCTCTCTTACAAACACTACTCAAAAAGCAAACTGGAAAGCTAATTGAAGTTATCCCTACAAATCCAAATACCATTCTAGAAAATATTCAAAGCGCGCATAATTCACATTTACTCTTTGGAGATAATGCACTTCTTGCCACCTGGGATTCTTCTGTTTACGAAGTCTATGATCTTGCAGAGTGGTGGCATCGTGAGACTAATCTCTCTTTTGTGTTTGCCTTCTGGGCATTTCCAAAAACTAAAAACTACCCTGATTCTTTTTTTCTAGACTCACTCGAATACGGACTTTCACATCTAGAAGAAATTATTTCTTCCGAAAAAAGATTTACTCTCGAAATGCTAGATTCTTATTTAAAAAAAGAACTCCATTACCGGATAACAGAGAGTGACCTCTCTGGCTTCAATCTATTTAGAAAGTATTGCACGGACTGGAAAATCCTTTAAATGAAAAAAATTGGAATACTAGGCGGAGGGGCAGCAGGATACTTTGGGGCAATCCAAATAGCTAATCTCCTCAAAGGAAAGGCTAATATTGTTTTGCTTGAGAAAGGTGAAGAGCCGCTCACGAAAGTAAAAATTTCCGGTGGGGGGCGATGCAATGTTACCCACAATTTGTTTGACCCGGTTGCGCTTTCACAGAAGTATCCGCGAGGCTCTAAAGAACTGAGAGCGGCATTTGAAAGATTTCAACCGAAAGATACAGTAGCCTGGTTTGAAAGCCACGGTGTTGCGCTAAAGGCAGAAGCAGATGGAAGGATGTTTCCAATTACAAATACTTCTTCCACAATCATAGATTGTCTTACGAGAGAAGCGATTCGAGAAGGTGTAGAAATTCGACTGGGTAGCGCGATCAATGCAATCTATGTAGATGAAACAAAAGAACAAAAGAAATTTTGCTTAGTCGATTCCGAAGAGCAAAACCTATTCTTCGACAAATTACTAGTAGCCACAGGCTCGAATAGAAAAGTATGGGGATGGCTCGAAGCACTTGGGCATACAATTGAAAAACCAGTTCCCTCTTTATTTACTTTGCATATTCCT
>JANYCR010000451.1 GCA_025360185.1 Leptospiraceae bacterium
CTATGACTCTCGTTGCTTTAGTGAGAACATCTGCACTGGAAGAACCAAATGCTGTTTGGCTAGCTCCTCCCATCATTCCACCTAGACCGCCACCTTTACCGGCTTGCACCAATACTAAAAGTATAAGAAAGAAGCAAGCAATTACAAAAAATACTAAAACTGTTCCAATTAAAAATCCCATAGTGTTACCAATTTCTTAAAGAATAGATGTAAGTCAAGCGATATGAGTTTAAAGAAGTGCTAAATAAGAATCCCATTTCTGACTTGCACCACCAACTAGACCGCCGTCAATATTTGGTTTTTCCATGAGAGATTTGACATTATCCGGCTTCACAGATCCACCATACAAAATAGAAATGGATTCGCTAGTAGAAGCATCATAGAGAGAAGCTAACTCTTTTCTAATATAAGCATGAACTTCTTCTGCTTGTTCGGGAGTTGCTACCTTACCGGTTCCAATTGCCCAAACAGGCTCATAAGCAATTACAATTTTTTTTGCATCGAGAGCGGATACTCCCTTTAATCCCTCAAGGACTTGACGTTTCACAACCTCAAATGTTTTATTCGCTTCTCTCTCTTGCAAAGTTTCACCGATGCAAAATAAGGGAACAAATCCAGCCTTCAAAAGAAAATGAATTTTTTGATTTAGAAAAGTATCTGTCTCGCCCATAAATTGTCTTCTTTCGGAGTGACCCACAAGAGCATGAGAAATTCCCAAGTCTTTTAATTGGTCAGTTGAGGTTTCACCTGTGTATGCCGCAAGTCCAGATGGATAAATGTTTTGCGCACCAACATGAACCGAAGTTCCTTTGAGGATTTCACTTACTTTTTGTAAATGAATAGCAGATGGAAATACCAAAAGCTCTAAAGATGTTTGCTTAGAACTTAAACCTTTTTTGATTCCCTCCGCAAGCTCAGTAGCTTGCGCCAGGTTCAAATTCATCTTCCAATTTCCAGACATGATTTTCTTACGCATTGGTTAATCCTTGCTTGCACTGAGCTTGTCGAATGTGTTATTCTTTAAAAGTGCGGCTACACCCGGTAAGGTTTTACCTTCTAAAAATTCGAGAGAAGCCCCACCACCTGTAGATATATGAGTAATTTTGTCTTCTACTCCAGCCTTTGCGATTGCGGCAAGAGAATCACCACCGCCTACTACTGATTTTGCGTTAGACTTAGCAATCGCTTTTGCAATTTGAATGGTTCCATTTGCAAATTTATCCATTTCAAAAACACCCATAGGTCCATTCCATAAAATGGTTCCCGCTGATTTTATAATTTTTTCGTAAGCAGAAACTGTCTTAGGTCCAATATCCATTCCCATCCAACCATCAATAATTCCCATTTTATCTACAGTCTTAATCTTCGCTTTTTCACTAAATGAATCAGCAATCACATGATCAATTGGAAGTTGAAAGTCTACGTTTTCATACGCTGCTTTATCAATAATTTGGAAAGCCTGGGATTCAAATTCTTTTTCAACTAAAGAAGATCCAATTGGAACAGCGCGGGACTTAAGAAATGTATATGCCATCCCACCACCTATCAGCATTGTATCTACTTTATTGAATAGATTTTTTAAAATCTTTATTTTACTAGAAACTTTTGCTCCACCGATGATTGCAACAAAAGGCTTTTCTGGTTTTGTAATTAGACCTGTAAGCATTTCAATTTCTTTATACATCAAAGTTCCAGCATAAGAAGGCAAATAGTGAGTAATCCCTTCCGTAGAAGCATGAGCTCTATGAGCTGCCCCAAACGCATCGTTAATAAAAACATCAGCTAGTGCTGAAAGCTTCTTCGCAAACTCAGGATTATTCTCTTCTTCCTCTTTGTGAAAACGAAGATTCTCTAAAAGCAAAACTTCCCCATCTGCAAGCTCGCGCGAGAGCTTCTCTACATCAGATCCAATAATCTGCTCGGAAAATTTTACAGGCTTTTTTAGAATAGCCGCAAATGCTTCTTGAACGGGCTTCATAGAATACTTAGGATTTACCTGTCCATCGGGTCTGCCTAAGTGACTTGCTACAATGAGTTTTGCCCCTCTGTTCAAAAGAAGTTCTATTGTAGGAAGAGTTTTTTCTATTCTAGTTGTATCTCCAACCTTACCGTTATCGAGAGGGACATTAAAGTCAACTCTCAAAAAAACTCTCTTCCCTTTAACGTCTATATTTTCTATTCGGGGTAAATTCATCTTATCCTTTTTTTACCATAAATCTAATTAAATCGACCACTCTGTTGGAATAACCCATTTCGTTGTCATACCAGGAAACTAATTTAAAGAAATTTGCATTTAATTCAATACTAGCATCCGCATCAAAAATAGAAGAAAGTGGATCACTAGTAAAATCAGTGGAAACAACTGCTTCTTCTGTATATCCTAAAATTCCTTTCAGACTTCCTTCAGACGCCTCTTTCATTTTTTGCTTAATTTCTTTTAGAGAAGTTGGTTTTACTGTTTTAACAGTTAAATCAACTACAGACACGTCAGGAGTTGGAATACGAAAGGACATACCTGTTAGTTTGCCAGCAACTTCTGGAATACAAAGCCCTACAGCTTTTGCAGCACCGGTAGAAGATGGAATGATATTTTGTGCTGCCCCTCTTCCTCCACGGAAGTCTTTCTTTGAAGGACCGTCTACAGTTGGTTGGGTTGCTGTCATTGCGTGAACAGTCGTCATTAACCCCTCCGCAAATCCAAAATTATCTAAGACAACTTTTACAATTGGAGCAAGGCAGTTGGTTGTGCAAGATGCATTGGAAACGATATGCTCTGTAGCAGGATTATATTTGTCTGCATTAACACCTAATACATAAGTAGGAATTTCTTTATCTTTAGCAGGCGCAGAAATAATTACTTTTTTTGCACCGGCTGACAGGTGTTTGCCTGCGCCTTCTTTATCTGTAAATCTACCTGTAGATTCAATTACATATTCAACGCCCATAGCTTTCCACGGGAGTTTTTCGGGCTCTTTTTCTGCCAGACATCTGATTTTTTTTCCATTAATGATGATATTTTCTGCATCGTGTTCAACGGTTCCTTTGAATTTGCCGTGGGTAGAGTCATATTTGAATAAATAAGCTAAATTATCAGGGGTTACAAGGTCATTGATCGCTACAAATTCTAAATTTGGATCCTCTAAACCTACGCGAAGTACTAGCCTTCCAATTCTACCAAAGCCATTAATTGCAATTTTTGTCATCTAAATGCTCCATCAGCTAATTTTTACATTAAATCAGAGTTTTATTTCTGTCTGATAGCAAGGTAAAAATACTATTTCTATGAGTCAAAAAGTAAAATTGTAAAAAATAAAAATTATTCTATCCTATTTTGAAATAAGTATTATCATATATAGTATGAAGATAAAGATTTTCTTGATTCTCTATCTCACTACAAGCTTTCTCCTTTTCCCGAAAGAAAGGATGACTTATACATTCAAAACGCATAATTTTCGAATTGAATTGCCACTGCATTGGGAATTAAATAAATCTCTAACTAATCACAAACACAAACCAATCCTAACAGCATCTAGCACTGAAGACAGGATTCAATTAGAAATCTATGTATTTCCGAGGCAGGTAAGTGATATGAAGCTTGGGTTTATTCAGACTCTAAAAAACCTCCAACTATGGGCAGAAAATTATACAAGCCTCGACAGGGAGGCAGAATTTCCTCTCTATCATCTAGAAGGATACTGGGCAAAGACAATGGGATTCAAGCATAAAAGAAAAACCTACGGCTATATTGTTTATGCAAGCGACGGGGTAAACCTATTCGTGATTCATGCTTATACAAACGCTGCCCTATTCCCTAGAAATTTTAAAGTAATGAAAGACATTTTTAACGGGTTTACTCTCAATCGAAATTATAAAAATGAATGCTGTAATGAATGCACAATTCTTTTTCCTAATGATAAAAATCCAATGCAAACTAGCTGCATCGATTATACAGAAACAGAAGAATGTATGATCTATTTCCAAAATAAACCACAAACTATAAATCAATGCAGATAATAGTTGTTTGCCACAAAATGGCTGAAAATAAAATTGACTTAAGTCATCCATTTAAGAATGATTGACTCAAATGAAATTATTTTTAGATACATCTATTTTATCTGCTTATTTTGATATATCGAAACCTCTTAGGCAATTGGTTACAGTGAAATGGATTAAAAATAATATATCCGCTTATGAAATTTTTATCTCAGATTTAATCGTACAAGAAATTGAAAACAATACAAATCAAGATTTAAAAGATAAGATGTTTACATTACTCGATTCTATTTCTCCAGTAATACTGGAAATCGAGGAAGATACTCTAAATTTGGCTGAAAAATATAGAAAACAGATTATTAAGAATGAAATCAATGATTCAATTCATATTGCAACGGCAACTGTGAATAAACTCGATGCAATTGTTTCTTGGAGTTTTCGACATATTGTA
>JANYCR010000315.1 GCA_025360185.1 Leptospiraceae bacterium
CAGGCAAATGATGCATCCTGTGGCGTCGCATAATAGAGAGTATTTCCTCTCTTGAGGTTTTCTCGGAAACAGTTTTCGGATTGCGATTCATTACTTCGTCTACACGAACTTCGAGTGATTTGCCATTCAATATAGCTCTTCGTATATCTCCATCAGTAAGAACTCCCTCGAGGTATCCATCCTCGTTTAAGACTAAAACTAATTGCATTCCAGAAGAATCAATTTTTTGAATTGCCTGAACTAATGTCGCATCCGGAGAAATAATATTTTCTTTCCAAATATTCATAAATTAACTTTTGATTACCATCGAAGGGTTTCCCACTACCGTGGAATTCGAAAAAACATTTTTGGTAACAACCGCCCCTGCGGCAATTATTGATTGTTCTCCAATATGAACACCGGGTAAAATAATCGCACCGGCACCTATAAATGCACCGGTTTCAATTACCACTCCACCGCATATCGTTACCCCTGGAGAGACAAACACGTGTTTGCCTATTTTACAATCATGGTCAATTCTTGCTGCGGTATTAATTACTACATTCTCTTCTAGAACCACTCTATTTTGCAAAACCGCCCCTGCCATAATTTGAGAAGAAGCAGAAATGGAGCATTCTAAACCAACTATCACAGTCGGGTGAATAATTCCTAAAATTTCGTATCCCAAACTAATCCATTCTTCGTATTTGCCTTTTCTTAGTTTTGTATTTTTACTAATTCCAAACCCGTTGATTAAAATTACATCGGATGCATTAACATTGAGTAAAAAAGAATCATCTCCTACTACTTTAATTCCGAACACGGAATTTTCTCGCGGGATACCACCATCAATAATTCCATCTACAATAGTTTGGTTAGATAAAAATGCATCCAGGACAACTCGACCATGACCACCACAGGCAACTAGGTATTTTTTTTTCATCGACTAAATAATAAGCTCATCAATCGCATACTCTTTGTTAGCTTTCTTTCCTAGATAATCCCAATACCGTACCGGGGCAATTCCACTTCCAGGTCTTTTGCATCCTAAATTATTTTCTGTATAGACTTCACCAACAGAAATACTTTCTAAAGCTACCAAACTCTTTCGAGCGACTTCTTTGTTTTTTTGCTCAGAGGTAGTAGGAATTTTAATTCCATTCCCCATCGCCCGCTCTACATCCCTGATTGTTTCGACCATTAGCTTTAATTCATTTGGTTCTAGGGATGCCTTATGATCCGGTCCCGGCAAATTTCTATCCAATGTAAAATGCTTTTCAATCACACAGGCACCTTTTGCAACAGCGGCTACGGGTATATGAATTCCCTTTGTATGATCGGAATATCCGACCGGCAAACCAAACGCCAAATGCATAGTATCCATCGCATTCAAGTTAATTTCGTCATAAGGCGCCGGATACTCAGTAGTTGCATGAAGTAATATTACGCGAGTCTTAAGAGATGCCTGACCTTCCACTGAGGCAAATACATATGAAAATAGCTTTAAGGAAGGAATCGCATTAGGCATAGTGAGGCCAAATGCTATTACCCCCAGTGCCATTTCTATTTCTGCTAGATTACTCATTCCAGTGGATAATATAATTTTATCCGCACACTTGGCAATTTCCAATAAAAAAGGGGCATTCGTAATTTCACCCGATGGGATTTTAATCGTCTTAATATTAAATGTTTTTGTTAGTAGATGAAGGCTTTGTAAATCAAAAGGTGTGGATAGAAATTCAATTCCTTTTGCCTTAGCATAGTTAATCAAAGTTTCATGGGACTCTTCACTCAACTCTAATTTTTTTAACATCTCGAATTGACTTTCTTTTTCGTCGGTCGTTTTATTCTGGTAATCCGCTTTAGGTGCTCTCTTACTTACAAGGGCTGACGCTTGAAACGTTTGGAATTTGACTGCGTCCGCACCTGCCTCTACGGCAATGTCGATTAGCCGCAGAGCATTTTCAATAGAGCCATTATGGTTTACACCTGCTTCTGCAATGATAAAGGTTTTTTGCATATTAGTATCTAAATTCCAAGTCAAAAAAAGGTTTTCTAATTTCTAAACTAAAAACTTTTAATTGCTCTTTAATTTTTTTACTGACATTGCCTGTTCCATAAAGTGCAACACTTGTATTTAGAGATTCTTGAAAGTCTTTACAAAGTCCTTTTTCAATTGCTCGAATAATAGATTCTTTTTCATCTAAAGCATCAATGATAGTATCTGCTTTTAATCTGCCTTTTTGCCTATCACCTATATTCACAGTTGCTTTCTTTAGAGCGGGTGCTTCGGTTATTCCGCTAGAAGAATTTCCGAGGATAATATCAGCTATGCGCATAAGACTCAAGTATTTTTTTTGCCCGAGGGAAACAAATGCCTTGCGTCGATTTTGATTTTTAGAAACGAACGAATCAATTAGTTCAATTAGAATTCTTCCGCCCGTATCTGAATTTGGGTAGGTAAAAATAATAGTTGCCTCTGGAAAATATTCTAAGGCAAGCAAAAGCTCACTCATCGAGTCAGCCGGATTTTTTCCTTCTAAAGTTACCGGATGATAGGTAACTAAAAATAAGGGAGAGGATAATTTCATTTTTAATTCTATTTCCATTTCCTCTTTCTCTATCCAGTCCATTTGTGCTAGATGATCAAGACCCGGTGCGCCAAAATTAAAAACATGATCGGGAATTTCTCCCATTTGAATTACTCTCTTGCGATAACTTTCTGCCGCCACAAAATGTAATTGCGATAATTTTGTAATCGCATGTCTGATACTTTCATCCATCGCACCCTCTGTCAATTCGCCGCCATGAATATGTGCAATGGGAATTCTAGCCACGAGAGCCGCCTGCGAAGCAGCTAAAATTTCAAAACGATCTCCTAGTAAAACTAAAATATCCGGTTTTAAATTCTCTAGCGCATCGGCAAATCCAATTACACCCAGACCAATTGACTTTGTTATACCAACTGCCGTATCAGAGGATAATAGCATTTCGACTCTTGCACTAATTCGAAAACCATCGGATTCAATTTGTTTATAAGTTAATCCAAACTCAGGCGATAGGTGCGATCCTGTCGCAATGATTTGCAATTCTAAATCTATATCTGATTGAATTTCTTTCATCAGCCAATAGAATAATCCGTATTCGGCGCGGGTTCCAGTGGCTATGCAAATTTTTCTCAAATTTCCACTCGCACACTACTCGGTAAATTCACAACTCTCGCTTCTAGCCATTCGGAGTGTTCTAAATTACCCTGAATGGCATTTTGAAACATGGGCAAATGATTCATTAACCGCCAAATTGGACGGGTCATTATGCTTTGTTCATTCGTAGTTTTAAGAAGATTGTCTCGCTCTTCCCTATCCTGACAGATAACAGCGTTTAGCCAATAATTACTTCTGCAACCTTCAGGCTCTTCGACAAAAGTAAGTTCACTATCTTTTAATAATTCCATATATTGCAAAGCAAGACTTCGTTTTTGGCTGACGAAATTCTCAACTTGCTCTAACTGAGCACAACCGAGAGCAGCATTTAAGTTAGGCATACGGTAATTATACCCGATTTCATCATGATAGAATTCATAGGGATGTGGCTTCTTAGCTGTAGTAGTAATATGCTTAGCTTTTTCAGCTAGTGAAGTGTCGGTTAATATCATTCCGCCACCACCAGTTGTAATAATTTTATTCCCGTTAAAACTCAAAACTCCAAGTTCTCCGAATATGCCTGTGTGTTTTCCTTTATAAAGACTTCCTAAAGATTCCGCTGCATCTTCTACTAATTTTATATTCCAGTTTTTACAAACTACTAAGAGTTCAGAAAGTTTTACGGGGTGACCAAATGTATGCATAGGGACACAGGCTCTAATTTTTTTTTCGGTATTTGCATGACGACAAATTCCATCGTCATCCACAAACGCATTTTCTTTTAGCCAATCTTCAAGCGCTTGAGGGGATAA
>JANYCR010000569.1 GCA_025360185.1 Leptospiraceae bacterium
CTGAAAGATACATAGTCAGAATTAAAGGGTATCTCAATTCTAGCAATCGTTTCTGTGGGCTTAGTCACAATTCTAAATAAGTTCGGGTCGAGGTTTTCATTCTTCATTAGAATCATAATGAGCGCAATCCCAAGCCCTGCGCCCTCGGTATTATCCATATTATCCATGTAAAATTCAGCAATATCATTGTATTCCATTGCTTTTTTCATCTTCTCACGCATCCGCGTTTCTTCCATCTTAATGACTGGAGTGTTATTCGTAACTTCTACGTACATCCCCGCTGTTTTATAGAAGAAATTAATCTGCACATTTACACCTTTCTCCTGGCATTTTGTTCCGTACATTTCAGACATGCTATCAGAAAAGCTCTGCTTGAATTTTACAATTCCCTCGGCATATTGCGTTTCATCAAAAATGTCGAGCCCAATGTCTTCGAAGAAAATCCTCTTTTGATTAGCTTTCACTGCATTGATGGCAAGCTCTTTTACAATCGTGTAAATCATCTCGGTATAACGCTCTTGACCGAGTTTGATTAATATTTCTGTAATAATGAGCAAAACATACTTTTCAAGCCTTGCATTGATCTTAGAAGATTTTAAAGAGATTTTTTCTCTAGAGCCAACCATTGTCCTGACTTTATCAGGCAGATTTTCCGGAGTGTTTTCCATGATACATCCTAAACTATAAAGGTATGAAACGAATATGCAACTATAGGCAGGTCTTTATAATAGTCAAATGAAATATTTATTCACGACAGGAATATTTCTGTTTAAAAAAAGAGGATAGGAATGTTCAATTTTTGAAAATAAGATTATGCTCCAAGATACTTCCTTAGCCGATATTACATAGAGTATACGTGATACCTACTATGAAAAATTTAACTTTTATTTTATTCTTAATACTTTCCAATTCCCTTTTTTCTGTTAGTCGTGAAGATAAGATTGTTTATGCCTTTCGGGATACCGGCAATGGAAGCTATTCCAAAATGGTCGTCATTGGCGAGACTGTTAGCATCGATAAAGCATCTATGATTGATGATAATAATAAAATAGACAAAGACCTCATGCAAATTGGAGTCGATCTAAGACCTGACATGCTAACTGTAAAGGTTTTGCACAATCCAGGCATTCGTGTAGGACAAACTCTTTACTTAATCGAAAAAAATCCTGACCATATTTCCTATAAAGATGGGAATGTTGTGGGGCAAATCAAAGTTGTCTCCATTTTTAATACCTCTTTTTTCGGACAACAACTCAGAGGCGAAGGCTATTTACGCTTAATCGACAATAAGGTAATGACTGTGGCTATGCCAATCGAGTCAGAAAGCCTCGAAGATGCGATCGTATTAAAGAAGCAAGGTGATTATTTTGTAGCAAAAGGCGATATAGCAAACGCAATTTCTTATTATAAAAAATCTATCAAAATGGATAAGAATTATCCTGAATCCCATTATGCTTTAGCAAAGATTCATACTACAAGCGGTGAAGGATCTGTATCCGCCGGATATGAGTTTAAAATTGCTTGGAATAATCGTGATAAGTTTCTAGATTTGCATGAGAAGCATCAGTTTTACTTGGATTATATGAAGTATCTCTTAAATCGTTTTGAAACAGAGGCTTATAAAAATACAAACCTTACTACAGATTTAGATACTAGCCTCGAAGTATCAAAAGAAGCTCTAAAAATGAGTCCTTCGAATTTCGATTCTCTTTACTCTGTTTCCTATTCGTATTTCCTCTATTTTCTAAAAATGCGGGATTCACAACCAAAAATTGATTCAGATGAAAAAATGGCTGAAGAAAAAGCGATGATTCGAAAAAAGACCGAGGATAATCTTAATAAGGCACAAGTTAGCTTAGAAAAAGCATTAAAAATTCGCCATCAGGATTATAAAATTCAAACCTTAGCACTGCTCCTCTATTTTGAAAAATTACGGGACTTACCAAATAGAGAATCATTAAGTCAAGTCACGGAAAGAAATGAATTAAAGTCAAAGATTGAATTTCATGCCAAACAATATTTAATCTATAAACCAAAATCTAAAAAAATTGACAAGCGTATTAAAGATATTTTAGAAGTTTCAAAGACTCTTTAATCACTTATTCGCTTTAAAATTTCTTTTCTTAATTCGGGATTTATTGTATTATAATATTCAAAATTCCCTTTTAAGATAGAGAGGTAAATGGATGTTATCTGTGACTCAAAGGCATCCCAGTCTTCCTTCTCTATGGAATCTTTCGTTAATAGAATATCGCTAGTCTTTGTATGCAAAAGAGAATACAAATCATACTTTAGGGTCAAATGCTCAGATGTGTATTTATTATCCATCGGAGCCATTAAATTTGTCTTTTCGAACGAAAATAGCCAACGGTTGTAGTAATCAAAAAGATTTAGAAAATTTTCTTTGTAAAGTTCCAGGCTTTTACTTAATGCTTCTCTGTCTGTTTCAGTCAGTTTTTGTTTTAATATACATTTAAGTTGAGCTACTCTCTCACTACTACTAGTTTTAGCAGCCTGCGATATCTCTTTGCTTGCCTGTTCAAATTCTCTCGGATCAAAATGCTTATCTTTAAATTGAAATCCTTTTTTTTTCTCAAAGTCAGCACAGGCTACCACTCGCTTTTTTATTTCATTTGAATCTTCAAAAATAAAATGAACAGGTGAAGCTTTTAAAGAAAAAGTAAGAAGTAATAAGGCAATAGATTGAATCCAAATCATTAGTCTAGAAAAAAGATTTCTAGCTTATAAGCAAGTTGAAAAAGATTGCAATTAAGAAATCAAATTTATCATAGATCCCGTAGTATTTTCTAATGAATATGGGATGGAATAAAATAAACCAATAAGAATAAATCACTTGCTCTTAAAAGTATGCATACAGTATACAAAAACGAGGGGATTTGTTGTTTACCATGTCAAAATTCAAGTTGAGCGTTCGTTTTAGTATTGTCACATTTTCAACCATTGCAGTGCTTTTGTTTGGTGGTCTTATCAGCTTTGTTTCTTATTTAGGAAGCAAGAGTTCTGTTAAATTTCTTGTAGATAGCTTGATGGATAAAGCGAGTGAGCATGTAATTGACAAGACTCGTTATTACTTAGACGCAGCGGTGCTGAGTACTCATTTGAATGAAAACTTCATGGAAAGCGGGCTTATAAAAATCAAAAAAGTCAAACTTCTAGAAAAATATTTTAAAGGTGTAGTTCAAACTAATCCACAATTTCTAAGTATGTATTATGGAGATGAAGCAGGGAATTTTATCATGGCAAAGGAAATGCCAGATCATAGCTTCAGCATACAACGTATTACCCGCAGAGGAAAAAAAGCTAAAATAACCTGGGAGCACGAAAAAGAAAAATGGTACTCAGATGACCATTTTAAAAATGAAATACTTCCCTCCGAAGAAGCCTATAATCCTAAAACTCGCCCCTGGTATACGGAAGCAATCGCCTCTAAAGATCATGCATGGACAGACGTATATGTTTTTTTTAATGATCGTAAACCTGGAATTACTTGCAGTAGAGCAATATACGATAAAGGCGGAAAATTCATTGGGGCAATGGGAATTGATATAAGTATTTTAGAGCTGTCTGAATTTCTAGAAACACTGAAAATTGGTGATAATGGAAAAGCATTTTTATTAAACGCAAAAAATCAGGTAGTAGCAATGCCCTCTTCTAATAAAGAAGAACTTGCAAAAATTATGCAAGAAGAAACTTCACAAGATGGAAAAAAATCTTTACATCTTATCACTGCGGATAAGATGGATAACCCACTCATATCTAGTTCTTTTAACTTTTACCAATCACAAAAAGACTTACCTCAAAAAGAAGGAATTGATTTCTTAGAATATAGTTTTAAAGGCATTGATTACATAGCAAAGTATACTACATTTCGTAAGGATGATATTGAATGGAAGATAGGAATAGTTGTGCCGGAAAATGATTTCATGTACATTGTTCATCGTAATAATAAAATTATTCTCATGATGTCTCTTGTTTTAATTACATTGGCTGTATTATTTGAATTTCAATTTTCTAAAAAACTTTCTAAACCGCTACAACTCTTATCAGCTGAAATGAGAAAAATTCAAACCTTTGATCTAACGTCTGATACGGAAGTTAGTTCATTTTTATATGAAGTGGATAACATGGCACAATCGTTTACAAAGATGCGTACGGGACTACGCTCTTTTAAAAAATATGTTCCCGATCAACTCGTTCGAGAATTAATTTCTCTCAATAAAGAAGCAATTCTAGAAGGAGAGCGTCGATCTATGACGATTTATTTTTCTGACATTGCAGGCTTTACTTCTATCTCGGAAAAATTAAGTCCTGAAGAGCTTGTAGAGCAACTGAGTCAATATCTTGGCAGTGCAAGTAAGATCATCACAGAACACCATGGAACGTTAGATAAATACATTGGGGACGCAATCATGGCATTCTGGGGTGCGCCTAGTCCACTCGAAGATCATGCATTGCAAGCCTGTCTTTCTGCAATAGAACACAAAAGAGTGTTGCGACTGGCAAACCAAGAATTAGAGCGTATGGGTAAAATGCCGTTTAACGACAGAATTGGAATTCATACAGGGGAGGTAATAGTTGGTAATATGGGGTCAGAAAATAGATTAAATTATACAGTCATTGGAGATAATGTAAATCTAGCAAGTCGATTGGAAAGTATAAATAAATACTATGGAACTGAAATTATTATTAGCGAGCCAACATACAATATTGTAAAGGATTTTGTTGAAGTGAGAATCTTGGATCTAGTCGCGGTAAAAGGTAAACACAATGCAGTCGAAATTTATGAATTAGTTTGTGAAAAAGAAGAAGCAAGTCTCGAAGTGCAAAGATTCAACTCTTTATTTAATGAAGCAGTCGTGCAATATAGAAAAAGAAATTTTCAAGATGCTTTCAAAATGTTTCAGGAGACGTTAAGAATTAAATCCACTGACCTAGCATCAAGAGTTTATATTGATCGTTGTGAGAATTACATGCGTAATCCGCCAGATGAAAATTGGATCGGAGTTTATGAATCAAAGAGCAAGTAATTTTATTTTGTCCCATATTTTAAGTATTATGTTTCATTAAAAAAAATTTTTGATTTTTTTTAATGAATTCGAGACGAAAAGAAAATAATAAAATTTAGTTTCTCAATTATGAACTTTCTATTTCCGAAAATAAAATGTGTCACAAGAATTTCAGACAAACTCTTCAAAATCTTTTTTATATTATCTGTCTTTTATTTTGATAGGTTTGATTTTAATAGACAAGAGTTTTCATCGTAAATCCTATAAGCCAAATGTTCAAAGACTACAATCACCGATCAGTCATGTAACAAATTTCGAATTACCTGAAGAGACAAATTCATCATCCGTTCGTGAGACACAAGATTCAGAAAATACACCATCGGATCTTCCTATTGTAAAAGCAGAAAATAACCTTAGTGGTCTTTCCGAGTTTTCTGATAAAGAGACAGAATCTTTGCAGGGAATTTATTTTCTAAAATTCTACCAAACTGGAAATAAAAATTATTCCAAACTTGTTAAAGTCCAAAGAAAAGTAAAAGGAAGCTTAAAGAAAAGAATTAAGTTAGTATTAAAAGAACTTCGTAAAGGTCCTAATTTAGATGAGCAGGATAAAAGTGTTCTAAGTGTTTTACCGCAAGATTTTCAATATTCCAAAAAAATGAAATTAGCAGATGGAGTTTTACATATTTCTCTACATAGCAGTTTTCAAGAAAATGCAGGCAAAGACCTAATGCAAGATAGGCTCGACCAACTCAGTCATACTCTTTTTGAATTCAAAGAAGTAAAAGGAATTAAAGTGTATATCGACGGTAAAGAAATGCATTCAATGGGTAAAGATAATTTGAAAATTCCATCAGTGCTTGCGCGAAGCAATTTCAGAAAGGTAATTTTTCTTTAAGAGAATAACTCTCTATAAGCCGCTGCGATATTTTCTTTTTGCATAAAGTAAGTTCCAATCAAGACTGAATGAACATAATTTTTCATACTTCGATAATCATTTTTATTCTTAATTCCAGACTCACCTACGATAAGTGTTCCTTTGGGTAAATTAGGTGTAACTTCTTCGATTAAGTTCTGGTGAATTTGAAATGTATCTAGATCGCGGGTATTGATTCCTATGATGGGTGCCCCTACTTTTGCTGCGATTTCTGCTTCTTTCTTAGTATGAATTTCAACAAGAGCTTCCATTCCAATCGAATAGGTAAAATCAAGTAAGTCTTTTAAAATATTTGGTTTCAAGATGCGAACAATGAGTAATACTGCGGATGCACCAAAGCGGGCAGCTTCCCGGATTTGTTTTTCGTGTAAAATAAAATCTTTTCGAATAACAGGAAGCTCTACAGCAGAGCTTACTCGTTGTAAATCGTCCAAACTGCCCTGAAAGAATTTTTCATCGGTTAATACTGATATGGCGCGCGCACCTGATGTTTCATAAATACGAGCAATTCTTACTGGATCATAATCCTGACGAATCACTCCCATAGAAGGACTAGCTTTCTTGCATTCAGCAATAATAGAATCTGAACTAGATTTAAGAGATTGGGAAAGTGAAAATTTAGGACGCGGAGTATCTACGTAAAAAGGAGTCTGAGAAATTTCAAACTCCTTCTGTAGAATGATTTTTTGAAGAACTGGGTTTATGGCTAAAAGAAGAAAAGCTGGCTATTTAAAATCAGCAAGTGCATCTGCTTCAGTTGCATAAATATCAAACAAGGAAGTGAGCTCGATTACATCGAAAATACGCTTCACTGCAGGTTTAATATTACACATTTTTAAGACTCCCTCTTTCGAATTCAATTTTCGAAGAGTGGAGATGCAGGCTCTAAAGCCAGAAGAAGACATGTATTCAATGCCTTCCATATTCAGAAGAACTTTCTTGTGTCCACCGTTGTCAATGATTTCTGCTAAGCCTTCTTCGACTTCATTTGCGACAGAAACGTCCAAACGCCCTTCAAGATAAACTACTAGTATATCGCCTTTATTTGTATGTTTAAGCAAGGTATGTTTCCTAAAAAATAATATATACATCTACCTTAAACCTAAAATTGTGTCAATGAAACTTTTAGAAAAAATTTATGAACCTCAAAGACCTATTAAATAAAAAACCAAGAGTCCTTGTAATCGGTGGTGGAGTCACGGGAAAGGCAGTCGTAGATTTTTTGAAGAAATTTAACTGTGAAGTTTTACTCCTAGATGGCAAGTCCAAGCCAAATATCCTAGGAATTTCCTACTTTCCTGAATCAACGCCGCTTGTAAGTATAGGATTGGTTGACCTGGCAATAAAAAGCCCGGGATTTAAGCCAACCCACCCGATTATTTCAGAATTGAAAGACGCGGATGTTCCAATATTAAGCGAGATTGGTCTTGCTAGATATTTTTTTCATGGAAAGATTATAGGGATTACGGGAACAGACGGAAAATCAACGACTACAGCGCTCACCTACCATATAGTTTCAAAAAGTTTTCCTAAATCTAAAATGGGAGGGAATATTGGCGTTCCATTTATCGAATTCTGCCAGGACGACTTAGACTTCGCCGTGCTAGAACTGAGCAGCTACCAATTAGAAGATTCAGATTTATTACACCTGGATATTTCCACTATTTTAAATATCGCCCCCGATCATTTAGAAAGACATGGGAATATGGAAAAATATTTGGAAGCTAAAAAGAGGATCATCGACGCAGAAAATCCGGAGACAGTCTTTGTCACAAATAAGCGACTTGTCGATAAATTAAATTTAGAATCCCTACATTTTTCAGGCAAATTACGATTATTCGGTGAAGCAGAAGATTGCGGGGCAAAAATCCTATTAGACGAAGAAATAATTATTACAGAAAATTTCACTTACTCTATAAAAAAATTTTCGTTAGAAGGAAAACACAATTTAGAGAACTTGGCTGCAAGTATTTTACTCTGTGAGGCTGCTGGTTGTTTACCGGAAAATATAGAATCAGCAATATCAAGTTTTACAGGTCTACTCTATCGCTTTCAAAAAATCAAGGAGTGGAATGGAATTACATTTATTAATGACTCTAAATCCACCAATATTCATAGCATGCTTTCAGGACTCGCAGGAATTAAAAGTAGTATGCCGATTATCCTCATACTAGGTGGAAAACAAAAGAACGAAGAGTTGCTTCCTCTTACAAATCGCCTGAAAGAATTAAACGCGCAGGTATTTCTAATCGGAGAAGCAAGACTTCACTGGGAAAAAGAATTATCTGTTTGCTTGCAAGATAGATTGCATGTTCTAGAAAATTTGAATGATGCCGTAAAATCAATTCGAGAAAAAGTTAATGAAATCAAAGCTGAGATGATAATTTTTTCTCCTGCATGTGCAAGCTTCGATCAATACAATAACTTCGAAGAGCGAGGTAAGCATTTTACAGATTTAGTAAATCAATACTTCTAACTTAGCCCATCAATCTCAGCTAACCACAAGTTTGCGCTAGCATCACTTGGCATACGCAAATCACCACGCGGAGAAAGAGCAACCGAGCCAACCTTCGGACCATCAGGCATAGCAGAGCGTTTAAATTGTTGCGAAAAAAATCGTTTGTAGAAAACCTTCATCCATTGAAGAATCGTATTATCATCAAACTCAGAGGCAAATGCTTGTTTGGCGAAAACGAAAATCTTAGATGGAGAATAATTCATACGAAGCATATAATACAAAAAGAAATCATGAAGTAGATAAGGACCAACGACCTCTTCCGTCTTTTGGACAATCTCCCCGTCCTTAGCAGGAAGAAGCTCAGGAGAGACAGGGGTATTACAAATATCGTGTAGAATTTTTCCGATATTGTTTTTGTATTCTGCGTCCGCTCTCCATTCAATCAAATAACGCACAAGAGTCTTAGGTATACCGGCATTAACCCCATACATAGACATTTGATCTCCATTGTAAGTGCACCAGCCAAGAGCAAGTTCGGACATATCGCCAGTTCCAATCACAAGCGCATTTTCTTTGTTAGCCATATCCATTAGAATTTGAGTTCGCTCTCTCGCCTGCGAATTCTCGAATGTAATATCATGCGTATTTACATCTTGCCCAATATCTTTGAAGTGTTGCAAGACTGCGTCGGCAATAGAAATAATTTGAAGACTAGTTCCAAGCTCTACTGCAAGTGTTTCTGCATTGGAGCGAGTTCTATCCGTTGTCCCGAAGCCCGGCATAGTAATACAAAGAATTCCTTTTGTATCTAGATTTAAAATTTCAAATGCCTTAATACAAACTAAAAGTGCAAGTGTAGAATCAAGTCCACCAGAAAGACCAAGTACAACTTTTTTCGATGTTGTATGCTTTAGCCGCTTCGCAAGACCAGTCGATTGAATGAGAAAAATTTCTTCACAATTTGCATTTCGTTTGGAAATGTCAGAAGGCACAAAAGGCATTCTAGGAATAATACGAATTAGCTTCTCTTTACTAGATCGCGCAAGTGTAAAGGGAATTTCTCTAAATTCTTGCTTTGGCTTTGCTTTGGAAAAACTGCTATTTCGAATTCGATCGTTTACAAGTCGCTCCAGGTCAATATCCACAAGCGTCATCTGGGTTTCAAAAGAATAGCGGGAAGACTCAGCGAGAATAGAGCCATTCTCTGCCACGAGCGCATGACCAGAATATACCACATCTGTGCTCGATTCATTTGCTCCAGCCGACGAATACACGTAAGCCGCTATACATCTTGCTGACTGCTGACGAACTAATTCTTTACGGTATTCAAATTTACCCAGTATTTCATTGCTTGCAGATGGATTTAAAAGTAGAGTTGCCCCGGCAAGCGCCAATTCACTGCTAGGCGGAATTACTGCCCATAGATCTTCGCAAATCTCAATTCCTATTTTTAATTCAGGGAAATTCTCGGTAAAGAAAAACATATCTGCCCCAAAAGAAATTTCGTTTCCCCCAATATTTACAAACTCGGTCGTTCTATCCTTTTCACTCGAAAACCATCTCTCTTCGTAAAATTCTCCCGTTGTAGGCAAATACGTTTTAGTCACAATTCCAAGAATATTTCCATTCGATAAAAATGCTGCACAGTTATAAAGTTTTCCATTTGCTTCTACAGGAAGTCCGACGACTGCGGTAATTTCTAGTAATCCGCTTACCTTAGCAATTTCAACTAAAGCATTAGCTGCTTCCTTTCTCAGCTTGGATTGATAAAACAAATCCGCACAAGTATAGCCCGTAATCGCAAGCTCAGGAAATAAAACAATTTCTGCCCCCTCATTTTTCGCTTTTTGCAACGCGTTTATAATTTCTTTTGTATTAAATTCAACATCTGCTACTTTTAATTCTGGTACTACTGCGGCTATTCGTGTATAACTGTTCATTTTATTTTTATTAGTTTTCCTTTTTGGTATTTGAGTTTCATTCTGGACGAATGGGCTCTAGAGTTAGAATAAGCATTTTCATCTTTAGACGGCAGGTATTCAGAAAAACCATTTTTAACATAAATCACATTCTTAATAAATTCAGTGTCTGTAGATAACGAAGCAATTATTTGGTATTTTCCATTTCTCATGCCAAAAAGTTCATAATATGCACTTCCTCTTTCCTGAACCAGTGATAAAATTTCTAAAACTCCGTCACCATCCAAATCAAAAGTTTTAACTTCCACAATTCCGAGGCTTCCTTTAACTTCAATCTGAGAATAAGCATCTTTATATTCTTTCAATAAATAAGAAGAATATATATCGCTCATTCCCTTTCTTACTGTGACTAAGTAATATTTTCCTCCTTTAAAATCATCCGAAAGTTTTGTTAGTTTAAAATCCGAAAAATTCAGGAAATAACCTTGTAGTTTTTTTACTTGCTCAATAATGCTTTTATCACCTTTAAAATTTTTATTTTGAATCGTATATTCAGTAAAATCTTTTTCATTTAGAAATTTCCCATTTGACTCAGGAATTAGAATCGATGAATCTCCTAGCAAATATTCTAATGGATGCCCACTTCGAAAAGAGTAATAGCGTACTCCGTCTATTTTCTTAGAGTAATTTACGTATACCAAATTGTCTTTACTTAAAATTTCTTTATACTTAGTCTTATCTATTGGACTCATTGATTCTATATCTAAAAAAATCGGCTCAATTGCGGTTACCATAAAATAACCCTCAGATTGAACAACTTCCGCTTTGGCATTTTTTTGAGCTATTAGTTCTGTTTTGTACATTGATATTGGACTATCAATAAATCCTATTTTATTATCTTGCGTTTTGACTTTTAAAACCTCATGATTATTTTTGTAATGACTTCCAGAACTACTCCCAAAACTCAGCACTTCAATAACAGAAAACTCTTGAATTGATTTTATTGTCGTATAAGTGTTAGGTGACTCCATTAAATCCGTACTTTGTTCTGTAACAGCAAATCTACTTCTACCATTATCTAATGGCTGATATTCCCAAATATCGAAATGTGAATAATAATATCCATAAGTAGTAAACAACTCTTTTCCATCATACAAAACTTTGCGCCAACTCTCTTTTTCCGCTTTATTCGACTTTTCCAAGAAATAAAATTTCTCTTCTGGTTTTAAAACAACTTCTTTTGATTTCAAATCCCCTTTTGTTTTATAAAGTACAAGCCCATTCGGATTATTGACATAAGCCTCTGATACGATTTCACTTTTATGCATACGCTCTGAAATCGACTGACAATCAAGTGAAAGCAAAAGGAACATAGAAATAAGGGTTTTATATTTCATAGTAATTTTTTTCTACGAGCTCTTCTCGGCATCTTTAGATTTTTTTTAGAACCAAAAAGCCCCGCTAATTCTTTTCTCTCCGAAATGCGGATTAATTCTAGTAACCCCATTTCTACAATTGCCCTTTTTGTTTTATCTGGATATAATTGTAATGCTTGGTTAAGCAAATCCTTATCTAAATTTAAAGAAATATTCATTTATAAAATTTTGCGGGCTTTCATGTAAAGAGTCAAGTATTTTTAATATCAAAATCAATTCCATTTGTATCAGAAAATTCATTTTATTTTTATCAATTTTCCTTTAAAGTATTTGTATCTTACTTGCTCATAACTTTCATACTGTCCGTCTTTATCGTAAATAGATTTTCCTGCAAGAATCGCGTTATCGTGAAAAGCATTAAATTGTTCATTTTTGGGAAGAATTGTATTGATGTTTATATATTTTCCTTTTTGAAAAATATAAAGCTCATTATCACTAAGATCTGCTCTCATAGGCACGCCCACAAGAAGTTCAGAAATTCCATCTTTATCTATATCGACTAATTTTATGTCAGGATAAAGACTGTGAGATACGGCTTGAAAATCATATTTTGATTTTCTTAATAGTATCGCTTTCTCATATTTTCCATCATCATTCTTATCACTCACGGGTAACACGGCAACAAAATAGGAATCAAATTTAGAACTCTCCGGGTTTAACGGTATTAATTTAAAATGAGTGTAATCTAGATAAAAATTATTTCGATCAAATATTTGCTTCATTGCAAAAATTGCTTTTTTATCGCCTGTAAATTGAGAATTTGAAGCGGTATAATCAGAGTATTCTCTCTCAGAATAAAATTTACATTGCTTTTCAGAAATAAAAGCTACATAGTTTTCTATGCTGTATTTTTTTATGCGTTTATTTCTAAACGGATTCTTGTCTGTCTTATCAAGTTCCATTGGAGTTTTTTTAGTGTAAACTGTCAGATTAATACTATAATAGCGAATTTTATTTTTTTCAAAAGAATAATCAGTAGGTAAAAACTTTTCTTTCTGGAATATTTCTTTAGTTTTATCATCTGCTTGTTCTTTTAAAATTTCATCTGAATAAAAATCACTCGCAGTAGAAATTATTTCACATACCCCTTTTACATTTAGCGCTTTCTTAGATTTATTTTCTTCCATTGTTTCTAAAGTATAAATCTCTCCTATTCCATTCAGGATAAAACCGGTTAGCTGCTGTGAGGTTATAATTTTATGCCAGGTATTAAATTGATTTAGACTTCCTTCCATCTCAAATCTTCCCATATATTCATCATGAAAACGAAATAAAGAAACCGGATTCACAATCGAAAACTGCTCTAACTTCCCAATGACTCTTGCATCTTTAAATGGCTTCTCATACAGGATTAAGCTTTTCTCCTGCACAAGCGCATAATTTTCACTAACCCCGTTTTCAAATTGCAAATATCCATCTGGATCCGAGATATAATAGTCTTTTTTTTGAAATTTTACTCTGCGCCAACTCTTCCCATTTATGTCTTCATTACTTCCATAAAGTCCGAACTCATCCTGATAGCGCATACTCTTTGTTTTACTCTTAAAATCCCCTACCTTGGAATAAAGTTGAATTCCATTCGGATTATTCACAAATGCATAGAATTCCGCTTCCGAATTTTCCGAATCCTCGATTGGAATTTCTCCTAGAAAGAATAAGGAAAGTAAGATGATTGCGATTTTTTTTACCATTGACTACTCCTTAAAGTTTTACTTATTCCTGCGTCAAGGATCCTCATCCTTCATTTCGAAAAATTCTTTATACTTAATTTTCACAGGCGTTAATACTCCTTTCTTATAACGAAACGAACCGTAAGCGCGAAAACCAGCTCTGTGATATTTCTCATTTTTTTTCGTTCTAAATAAAATTTACCTTGCGGATAATACCGTTTGTTCTACTAGAAATACTATCTACATCAGCGAGTGGTTGATAAACTCCGTCTTTCATACCAAATAAAGTATAACCAACTGAGCCACGCCCATCCCAGATAACTAAAAATTCAGAAAGCCCGTCTCCATCAATATCTTGAACACTACCAGGAACAACAGGAAAACCATATTCGTAATTAGCCTCTTCATAATTTCCATCTACTCTCTTAAAAAGTAAAGTAGTGCCATCAAATTCAACTAGATAATAATTTTCTCCTTTTTGATTTATGCCTAATTTAGTAACTTTTACATCTATTAAATTACCGGAACGCATTTTTGCAATTGCATAAAGAATTCCTTTATCTCCTTTAAAATTAGTATGCTCGATTGTATACTCAGTAAACTTTTCTTCTGGAATATACTCAATATTATCCTCTGATACAAATAAATACTCATAAGGAAATGGATTCTTTTTTACAGTCACAATCTTTTTACCTTTTCGGATTTGGTATTCAGTTTGATTTGAACCAAGAGAAACTCGAATTTTATAATATCTTCTATTTCCGATTAACTCTGAGTAATCGCTCGGGTATAAATCCCAAACTGGGGACAGAAGAGAATCTTTACTGCCTTTTACCTTCTTTAAATCGGGATCAGATAAAAATTCTAACTTTTCTGAATTAACTTTTACATATCCTTTTAAATTCAAGGCTTTCTTTTGAATTGCCTGTAATGCCGATTCTCTAGATGAATACATTAGACTTGTTGGTAAATTAGACTTGTACAAATTTTGGGATTTAAAATATTGTCCTTATGGACATAGATAGAATACTTTCCGATGTTAGAAGTAGCCAAGCGAATCTTGGTTTATTGCCAGAAGATTTTTATAAACTTTT
>JANYCR010000577.1 GCA_025360185.1 Leptospiraceae bacterium
ACTACTCCCTGGCTGCTACCTAAATTATGAACTATCCAGGTTAAAAATCCGCCCATGAAAACAGAGAAGAAATAAAGAATATAAAAGTTCTTTCTTCCCCATAGAGATTCAATTTCACACCCAAAGAACCAGAGATTGAGCATATTGAATAGAATATGAAAGAAATCGCCGTGCAAAAAACTGTAAGAAATTAACTGAAAGACATAGAAATGGTTGACCATATTTGGATTCAGTGCAAATATACCTTCCAAGATTTTTGCATTGAAGAAAAGCTGACTGACGACTTGTAGTAAAAAAACTATTCCGTTGCTTATAAGTAGAAGTTTAACGGCAGGGGTTAAAGCAGGTCCCAGCCTCATTTCGTAATTGCGAGAATTTCCCATAGATACCATAGGTTTAAAGCATATATAACTTGTAAAAACTAAATTGGTATTTATAGTGGTTTACTATAAAATTTAATAAGAACGACTATCGTGAAAATAAAACTTTATGGAACAAGAGGCTCAATAGCCTCACCGCTCAGTAACAGTGCTTACCAAGAAAAAGTCATAGAGATTCTTGGGTTATTCGCGCAAAAGCAGATTAAATCTCAAGAAGAAGTGAACGATTTCTTTGACACATTGCCTGAATATTTGAAATATACCAGCGGAGGAGATACGACTTGTATCTCTGTCACCTCCGATGCGGGTAAAGTATTTATGGTAGATTGTGGGACTGGTGCACGAAATCTCGGAGACGAACTTATACGTACTGAGTTTGGCAAAGGAAAAGGCGTCCTCGAACTTTTTTTCACTCATACACATTGGGATCATATTCAAGGTTTGCCATTTTTCAAACCAGCTTATGTGCCTGGAAATCAAATTAATTTTCACTCCCCTTATGCAGACTTAGAGGCAAGGCTTATCCAGCAGCAGGTAAAAGAATTTTTCCCAATGCCTTTTCATGGAACCGCATCTACAAAAAAATTCCGAACAATTCAAAGAGGCGAGCCAATTACTTATGATACAATGACTATTGACTTTTACCCATTGAAACATCCGGGTGGCTCCTATGCCTATAAGTTTACTGAAAACGGAAAGTCATTTATCTTTGCAACTGATGCAGAGTTTACTGGCGATGATATGGATCTTATTCGGTCTATGGCACCATTCTTTAATGGAGCAGATATGCTCATCTTAGATTCGCAATATACTCTTGATGAGTCCTTTGCAAAATTTGATTGGGGTCATACTTCTTATACAATGGCAGTCAACTGTGCAACCATTTGGAATATTAAGACCTTAGTTATGACTCATCATGAGCCTGCCTACAATGATAAAAAAGTCTTTGAGATATATGAAGATGCGAAACTTCACAAAACATATTTAGAAGGAAGTCCGCTAGAAATTCTCCTAGCCCGAGAAGGACTAGTATTAGATTTGTAAAATTTTCAATTCGATAAATTAAATCAATTCATTGCGAAGATAATGATTAGGGTGAAATAATCATTCACCCTAATTTGGTCTTTTCTATTATAACTCTACTCCGTCCGCTTCTTCTTCCTTGTAAGTCTCTTGACCATCAGGTGTTACCACATAATACTGATTATTCTCCAAAAAGATCACGCCTCTTACTTTCTTACCAGATTTCAAAATTAATGTTTCAAAACTTTTACCAGTGATCTGCTCAATTCTCTTAATTAGGACATCTTCGCTCTTCGCATTTCTTTCTTTAACTGCACCGGTCAATGTTGCTGAATTTTGAGTTTCCAGTTTTTGTTTCTCGATAGCGATTAACTCTGTAAATTCTTTAAGCTTTGCTTGAATATCTCCACTTGGTGTATTCTCTACTTTTGAAGTTCCATTGTCTTTCGTAGACTTTGCAATCGCGGGATTTTCTTTTCCAGCGACTTGGTTTTGCTTATCAAGTGTTGCAACTGCTTTTTGAACGTCATCGGAATTAGGAGCACCACTTTTTGATGCGAGTTGAATTTGTTTAATTGATTCACCGAGTCCAGTTTCTTTTAAGATTTTATCGGTTTGAGCTTTGGATATAACTGTTTTTTGTCCAGCTTCTAAAACCTGTTCTTGTGCCTCTAAATTTTTCTGAATGGAGCTAATGGTTATACTTTTTTCTTGAATTTCCATAGGAAGGTCTTCGGCTTCTGCAATTCGAACTCTCGAAACTACTTTCCCCTCAGCCACTGCTAGAGAAGTAGATCCATCCTTCGCAACATTGACTTCGAATTTAGTTCCACGCACTCCAGCAGTTTGTGTCGGGGTAACGACTTGAAAATTTTCACCACTCTTTAATTTTCCAGAAACATTTACCATAGTACTACCAACAGAGACTATTGTACTAGGAATTTGTTTGCCATTAACCACCATCATTTTTAAAACAAAGCTTGATTCAGATTTCATTCGCATAACGATTCCCGAATCCGATTCTTTAATCTGCAAATCGCAAGCGGAGTTTTTTCCGGTTTGAATGGATTCATTTTCAGAAATAATGTCTCCAGGTTTTATTTTTTTTGATCCACTTTGGACATTACCTACAACAAAGAGTACAACTCCAGATACAGTAGACTTTTCAACATTATTGGAATTCTTTGATTCTTCTTTTTTACAATTTATTAAAGGTAAAAAGAGTGCAACTAATCCAAATACCAAACTTACCACTTTCCTATTTTTACTACCTGTCATTTCCATTTTTTTCTCCTTTAACCCTAAAATTATTTTGTTTTAAAATTAATACTCTTTGTAATGCGAGTGGCTTCAAAATTTCCACCGATGATTGCACGCTCTTTCGATTCTGTATCAGTAAAAAAAATTGCATTGGAAGGATTCTCTTTAAAATATCCAAGATTTACAATTCCAAAAAGTCCTAATGCTCCATTGCCATGATTATAACTACTTCCAAAGCACCCCGATGCGCCAAATGTAGGATAAGATAAACTTCCCCCTTGAACATGAATATACGGTTGCTTATAAAAAATTCCTGAGAACCAATGAAAAGGGGAAATAAAACAATCCAAAAAAGTTCCCGTACCAACAAAAATAGTATCCGTAATATATGTTTGACTCTTTCCACTTGAATCAACATGCTTAATGACAAAAGCAGAACATTGTTCGTTTAAAATAATAAGAATGAATAAAGTCGCTCGGATGAACTTCATAAACATTATCGTTTGTCTCCAAAAATAAGAATAATTATTTCAATCCTAAGTCGTTGGCATAAAAATACAATTAACCTCTTTGTAGGAAGCTAATAAACATTTTAAAGATTTAACACAACTGAATAAAATTGAGGTTAGTGAAAGCCTAACGTATTCACGATTCCATTAAATCCAATCTAAAAGAATTGTCACTAAAAATATAAAATTCTTTATCAATCTAGAGTAAAACCTGAATTAAATATTGACGATTCATATACATTTCATTTATTGATATGTCATGCATACCGTTATGAAACGCCTATTTGTTCTTACATCTATATTAACTTTTTTAAACGTTAACTCCCTATCTGCCGAGTCAATTCGATTAACCAGCGGTCAAATTTTGGACGGAAAAATTTTAGAGGAATCAGAAAAAGTAATTATAATCCAGACAAGTAAAGGAACATTTACCGTCAAAAAAACGGATATATTAGAAATGGAAAGACCGGATTCAAAGGATAGTATCGTTAAACCTCCAGAAGAAAAAAAATTGAGTAAACTTAGCTTGGGGCTAATGAGTTTTATCCCAGGGTATTCCCCTATTTATAATTCAAAAGAACGACCGGAGTTTGGAGTGCCATTTGCGATGCTAAGTCTTAATTACTTCTATCATTTCCTGCAATTTCAGTTCAATTCAAAGCATGCCAGTTTTTTAAATTCTATAGAAATGAAAAATCCGCTTGCAGCCATATATAATTTCGCATATTTTCCTGTAAGTACAGGATATAAACTAGGGGCACAATCGAGTAACCTCAGCGACAATGGGTTAGGAATTTATGTTTACTTCAGCGCAAGAACTGCTCTTTACCAAAAGCATAGCGATAGAGTCGTAGAGGGAAGACTTATGTCTGAGGACGAATATCTAAAAGAGAAAAGAAGGTATTTGGAAAGCTTTATTGCTGTATCAATTCTAAACGGGGCAATCTCTTATTTTATTTTAAGCAGTGAAGGAAACTTAGGAGCTTTCTATAAAACAGAATCCAAAGGAATAAAAACTGTATTTTATGCATTCCCGTCTCCCGATGGTGGTCTATTTGGAGTAGCCTCTAGATTTTAAAACCTAGTCTTCCGGAAATTGTAAAGCTCCATCATAATATACTGCAGCCCAGGGAATTTTTTTTACCAATGACTTTACCAACTTTGTATTTGCAGAAACCCGATTAAGGTAAACGACTCGTAGCCGCGGAATTTCTGCCAAAATATCTTCATAATCTTTATTAAAAACAATATCTTCTAAAGTAAGTATCTTTAATGTTTTCATTTTAGTTAATGAATTAAGCCCACTGGTAGTAATTTTGTTACCGCTTAAACTTAGAACTTCTATAGTTGTACTCAGTGATAGGTATTTTAATGCTTGGTCATTTATTTTTGTCCATGATAAATTTAGAGACTTTAACGCAGGAAGATTCGCAATGTTTTTTACGCCCTCACTGTTTACATCTGTGCCGGCTAACGTTAATACAGTAAGATTTTTTAAGTTTAGAAAATTATCAAAACCCTGAGCAGTGATCTTAGTGCTCCAAAGATGTAACTCCTTAAGATTTTGCATAGTACCAATAGATTTCATACCTTCATCGGTGATCTTTAATGATGTTAGATCAAGTCTAGAAATTCTAGAATTTTGAAGCGACTTAAGCCCATTATCCGTTATGCCCGTTCTTCCGATATCTAATCTATCTAATGAATTTAATCGCGCTAATAAAGCTAATGAGGAATCATTTATAAACGTGCCTTCCAAGTTAAGGCTTCGGAGTTGGTTAAGTCTTACAATAAAATTAATGCCGTCATTATTGATAATAGTATTCGCAAGGCTTAGAGAACTTAGCTTTGGACTTTGAATAAGGTTTAAATCTTCATTTTGAATATAAGATCCACTCATATCTAAACTTTGTAAATTTGTATAAGTAGGCAAAGTGCTCAAAATTTCAGACATATCTTTTGTCCCGCTCAAATTTAAGGTCTGCACTTTTGCATTGGCAACAGCAGCAATTTCTTCCTTTGTTTGAGTTTGCGCAAAAATTTCATTTAATGAGATTAGGATAATAGCGATGAGCCACAATATAAATTTATTTTTCATTTTGAAGATATTTCCTTTTTGATTGAATCTAAATTAGTGGAATCCATTTCAAGAGTGCCGTATTGCGTTTCAATAAATAGCAAATTCTTAGACATCTTTATTAACTTACCGGTAACAGTTTCACCGTTATTAAATAGGAAAGAAGCGTATTCGCCTTCTTTAATATTTATTTGGTTATTTATCTTGTTAGGTTTTGGGATACTTGGGAAAAGAATTTCACTAGCGGTTAATTTTAATTCTCCCTTCGGAGTATTTAGGACTACTTGGTCACCTAAACTTTTAGCTATAATTCCTTTAAATTTCTCTCCACCGGCTAAGTATATGTAGCCGTTTTGATATTTTTCCTCTTTAACGGCTAACATTTTTGCAATATCAATTCGTTCTTTGCCCTTATCAGTTTCTATAATAATTTCGTCTCCAAAATCGCTTAACGTAAAGTATAAAAGTCCGTATGGATTTCTAACATAGTATCGGCTTCCGTTCTTCTCCATGATTTCTGTGTAAATAGATTGACCCCCCGCATAGGATAAGAATCCTTCTGTATATTGAAGACGAATTCTTTCCTTCATAAGAAAATCATGTTTCTTTCTTTCCTCGATAACTTTCTGCGACATAGCAAAGTTTACCTCTCTTTGTTTTTCGAGAACAAGCATTTGCTGGGTTATTTTGGATTGGCGAATATCTTTTATTTTTTGTTTATTCTCAGGGGAATTTTTTTCATTCCAACTTACCGATTTAAATTTAATCTTACTCTTTTTAAAATCTGATTTTTTGCGAATCTCCTTCTTGCCGTTCTCATGAAGAATTTCTACGAAATCCTTTTTGACAGTTATCTTAACATTATTTAAAGTTTTTCCATTCACTAGTAAGATGCTATCAGCAGTAGCAGAATACGTGAATGTAAAAAAAAGAATTACTAGCGGTAACTTTGTCATTTAAAATTCTCCCTCTAATGCTTTATGAAAAAACTATTCTTGATTCTGCTTTGTAGCTACTAAATTATTTATAAGAAGTGATATATAATAAATTGCCCCTCTTCTAAAATCTCCTAATCCCTTAAGAAAAGAGGAAAGTCAAGAAGGAGGGGCGCTTGTTAATTTTACAAAAACTAAACAGCCAGGGTTTGATTAAACCCCGCTTACTACTGGTTCAGAAATTGCTTTTGCAGGAAAACGATCTGCTTCACTCAAAAGCCCGGTTTCTTGGAATTGATCAAGAGTATAAATTTCATACTCATAACCTTGCTCGGTTAAAAACAACTGACGGTTTTGTCCAAATCTCTCCTCGCTTGTGTCACGAGAAATAAGAGAAAAGAAAGTTGCAGTATTATTTCCTTGCTTAGGGCGCAAAATACGACCTAGCCGCTGAGCCTCCTCTTGTCTAGAACCAAAAGTTCCAGAAACTTGAACAGCAATATTAGCATCCGGGAGATCAATCGAAAAGTTCGCAACCTTACTTACAACAAGAGATTTAATAGAACCAGATCTGAATGCTGAGTAAAGTTCTTGTCTTTCGGATAACGGAGTTTTACCGGTAATCAAAGGAATTTTAAAACGCTCAGCGATAGTTTCTAATTGGTTAATATATTGACCAATGACTAGAATATGAGATTCCTTATAACGATCTAAGATCAATTGAATGGCAGTCATCTTTTCAGGATTCTCTGAGGCTAATCTGAATTTTTCGCGGTCATCTGAGATAGAATAACGAAGGCGAAGATCTTCATCCATAGGAACACGGATTTCTACGCATTTTGCTTCGGCAATCCAAGATTTACTTTCGAGTTCTTTCCAGGGAACATCATACTTCTTAGGTCCGATGAGACTGAATACATCTTCTTCTAGTCCGTCTTCACGAACAAGAGTAGCCGTTAGCCCCAAGCGACGCTTAGCTTGCAATTCAGACGTCATACGAAATACGGGAGCGGGAAGTAAATGCACCTCATCATATACAATGAGTCCCCAGTTATTGGCACTAAATATATGAAAGTGAGTGAAGTCCGATCCCTTTCTCTTACGGTGCGTCAAAATGTTGTAAGTCGCAATCGTGATTGGTTTAATTTCTTTGGTTTCACCTGAGTATTCACCAATATCCGATTCCGGTATATCAGTCTTATCCAGGATTTCATTTTTCCACTGACGGATAGAAAGTGTATTGGTAACTAGAATTAAAGTTTCCGCTCCAATGATTTGCATCACACCCATTCCAACGATAGTCTTGCCGGCACCACAGGGTAATACTACTACGCCGGAGCCACCTTCATTGCGTCCCCCTGCATGAAATACTTCGATGGATGCACGTTGGTAATCACGCATTCCAAATTTTTTTCCGTCGCGGGTAAGAGGGCGTAGGTTAAATCCGTATTTATTTCCTTCATCATAGCCTGCTAAATCTTCAACTGGAAAACCAATCTTAATCAAGGCTTGCTTAATATGACCACGGTATTCTTTTTTGACAACGATCTTATCATTGGCAAGTCGCTCTTGGATAAAAGGCTGTACTGCTCTATGATTTGCAATTTCTTGTAAGAAACCTTTTTCGTTGGAAATAATGACTAGCTCTCCACTTTCTTCTTTGACTAATTTCACTTTGCCGTAACGGCTGATTTGCTCACGAATTTCATTCACGACGTTTTTTGGAATAGAATAACGTGCATATTTTTCCATACCTTCAATAATTAAATCAGCAGACATCGCAGAGGATGCCGCATTCCATAAAGATAGAGGGGAAATTCTATAGGTATGTAAATATTCAGGACTTTTTTCTAATTCTGCAAAGCGGGAAATAATCGCTCTACACTCTTCAAATTCAGCGTTATCGACCTCTAGTAAAAGGGTCTTGTCACTCTGTATAATCAATGGTTTACTCATATACTTCTCCTTAAAAAGGCACCTACAGCGTGAAAATTATAGCTCATCTGTCAAGCATAAAATATAGGTATTTTTTCGCTGCATAATTTGAGTTGATATGTCCAATGAATACAAATCCAGTATTAAAATTTTAATACTAGAAATCTTAACCCCAAAAAAAGAAATTGATTACAGAATGAACGAATTACATAAAAAGATTTTACAAAATTATAAAATAAATTTTTGGCTCTATGCAGAGCTACTGGGAATAGCATTGATATTACCGGCGGTCATCGCATTCGCAATTGCTTTCATTGATTTCAATTCAGAGCAAATTCGTATTTTTATTATTTACGCCATCGTTATCACTTTCTTCTCGCTGACCATTGCGGGCTATGTTAATCTTAAAATTCTAAATCCATTCGTGGAATATCTACAATTAGCCGCAGATGGAAGCCCGGCTTCCGATGAAATCTATAATACTGCACAAAAAAGATTTACCCTGATCCCATGGTTTCATTCTCTAGAAATTTTTATTCGTTGGGCAATAGGGGTAATAATTATTAGCTGTAGCATTTATTTTTTAAGTGATAGTAGGACTTCTCAAGTTACTAACTTAGTCGGCATTGGATTTTTCGGGGCAATTCTAAATTCTCTCTGGTCATTTTCAGTAAATGAATATCTTATTTCCCGCGTTGCCCGTACAGGTATCTTTAATAAGAGTGTAAAGAATCAAAGGCAAAATGATAGTAAACTCTTTCTCTCCCTTTCCATCCAGATTGGTTCTTCTATCTTATTATTATCTGTATCTATTTTAATTGTTTCTTTCAACCTAAATTCTAGAACACTCACAAAAGCTTTTGAAAATCAAATGAATAATATTAATGAAAGTAATATTCAAATTCTAGAAAATTTCTACAGTGCTAAAGAGCAGGATATTACAAAATTTGCAAGTGACCCAGAAATTATAAAACTAGTTAAGGATAATAATTGGTATGCGTTAACTCAATATTTATCTGCCTATCTGCCGAGTTCTAAAAATTTTTTAGAGGGAGTTTTTATTTTTACGCTCGATTCAGAGTATACGGTAGTTGCCACTAATTCCACCAAGGGAGAAGGTCTTGGACTTAAGTTGAGACAACTCCCATTTGCCGCAAAAACTATAGAAGCAACCATCGACGGGAAAATTCATTTCGGTGAAATACAAATATCTCCAGTTACATTTTCTCCTACCATTTTACTTACAACTCCTATCATGGAAAATGGAAAAGTGATTGCAGGTGTAGGTTTTCCTTTATGGGTTGGAGATTTCGCAACTGGCATTATTAAGAATATCAATATAGGTTCAAACGGGTTTCCTTTTTTTGTTACTAAGAGTCTAACAACGATTTCCCACAAGAATGATAAAGAGATTATGAAGAATCTACAAAATGAATCATTTGCGGAATTTCTAAAAGATCCTGATCCAGAAAAATCATTCCTATATGCACAAGACGGAAAAATTCGGACTATGAGAAAAAAAACCAGTTCCAAATTTGATTTCATTGCTATATCTACAATTTTGCAAGACGACTTAGAAAAACCTGCTCTCGCAAGTATTCGAGACATTACGATCATCGCCATTATTACTATCTTATGCACTGGCTTTTTCTTATACAATGTTTTGAACTTAAAGCTAAAACCACTAGATGAGAGTTCTTTACTCTTAACACAAATGGCTGAAGGAAATCTCAGTGAAAGATTCAATATTCTTTCTATGGATGAAATCGGTAGCATTCAGCGCAGTTTATATTCCTTTGCAGACAAGCTATCGAGTATTATCCACACAGATATTCAGATTGCAAATAATCTAGCTGCTGCCGCTGATGAAATTCATTTGGCTCTTGATAATCTATCAGGTAATACACAAACGCAAGCATCCTCATCAGAGGAAATTTCTGCATCCATTGAAGAAATTTCTGCTGGCATAGACAGTGTAAACGCAAGAGCTGAAGATCAATTTTCAAAAGTAGAAATTTTAGATGAAAAGATGACAGAGCTAACGGAAACGATTGCATCAATGGGAGACGAGATAGCGAGCATTAGCCGCAATGTATTAACAATCGTAAAAGATGCAAGCAAAGGAGAAAAGTCTCTCGATCAAATGAATAGAAGTATCTCAAACATCAGTGCAAGCTCAAAACAAATTACAAATGTAATGGAGATTATAATAAGTATCTCCTCTCAAATCAACCTACTTTCTTTGAACGCAGCTATCGAGGCAGCAAGAGCAGGTGACTCAGGAAGAGGTTTCGCTGTCGTAGCCGATGAGATTGGAAAACTCGCAGTTAAGACTTCCCAAAGTATTAAAAATATCTCATCACTTTTCATTTCAAACCAAACAGAGATTGCTGAGGGAAGTAAAATCATTAAGGATACAATTCAAATTATCCACAAGGTTATCGAAGGAGTAAATTCTTTTCAGGCAATGGCAGAAACTCTAGAAATGCAAGTGAAAGTACAAAAGGCAATCAATTCAGTAGCTAACGAAGAGGTTCATAGTTTAAATACAATGACTTCCATGATTCGAAGTGCCATGCAAGAACAAAAAGTGGCAATCGAAGAAGTTGCCAGAACGATTTACGGGATAAATGAGATTACCCAGTCAACTGCCGCAGGCGTAGAAGAGTTAAGTGCTAGTTCACAGGGCATTGCGGAAACTGCTGATTTACTTAAGAAAGAAATGAGTTTCTTCAAGATTGACAAATGAAGTGAAAGAAGCGGGTGATGAGCTTTCTTGATTTTTAGTTCAAGTCTTTGAACTTGCAAGAAAAGATATTTCACCCGCAAATTAATTTTCTTAAAATCTAAAGAAGAATTCAATTCCTAATTGGGTTCTTCTATCAGTGCTTGATGGGTTCGGTCCAAATCCAGGCTGTGTTGCTAATAGGATGGTGTTAACATTTAAGCCACCGCTTAGTAAGCTTCCTAAACTTGTCCCTGATCCGTCTTTAAATTTAGATCCAGCAACACTGTGCGTTGCAGTTGTAAATCCAGCAGAAAGTCTTATTCCGAAATGTTCAAAGAATTGATACTTGAAACCAGATTGAAATCTAAATCCAGTTAAATTTGTAGTAAAGGTTCCACTTTCTATGACTGAACTCGGAAAGCTCGCATTTGATGAAAGTGGAATAAGAACATTGTACTTACTTAAATAACTTCCACTCGATGCAAGGCTTCTAAAATAATCTGCACTAAAATCAAATCGCGACTTACGGAAATCTACCGCATAACTAACTCCAATTACAGCATTCGCAAAATATTCATCGTATGTTTTTTTATTCTGCTCGATAAAATCAACGCCACCTCCAGAAAATGGAACTGTGGTAAAGCTGCTCGAAGTAGAGCTTCTAGTTGAGACAAAACCCGATTGCGCATAAACGTTATTAGACGAAAACATTTTTAATCCGTTTGCGTAAAGTTCGGGTCCGAATCGAAATCCAAGCTTTGCCAATAATGCGTTCGCACTATTCCATGGAAAGAATTCTGCGAGATAGGAAATTCTAGCTGTCTTTAAAGTATTACTAGTATAGTTGTATTGAGAAACCGCCGATGCACCAAAAGCAAAAGTTGAAGATGAAAATGCGGTGCTATCGAAATCGACAACTGTGCTCGATGTATCTTTTAAATTTGCAAAAGAAAATAACCAGTTGCTTTTAAATAGTTTCCCGTGACGAACCCCAAAACCATAATCGGTTCCCATGCCTGTAAACTGTCCCGGAGAATCCTTAGAAAGCGCAGCCCTACCGCCGAGAATACGATTCAAATAGAAAGTATTGTTTACCTTCATTGCATTCGCTTGAGTAGCTGAATCTACAAAATAAGTATTTTGGCGTAAATACATTGTCCACGTATAATTATCATCGACCTTATTAGTTGCAGTTGGTGTACTTGCAGGTGTTGGCTGATCTTGCGCCCGTAGCATAGATACAGATAATAAAATCAGGAAACTGGTTAAAATCTTTTTTTTCATTGGTTAAAATACCTCTTGTGTTTTCGACAAGCATTCAATCCGAATCGCCTTTAGCAAGTTTTTTTTAGTAAAATCCCTTATTCCCTTTAGTGTAAACATCTTAAATAAGTTTTCATTCTATAAATTCTTTGGATTCAGTTTGACCTTCAGCCTTTTTCTAAAATTATGGAATTAGAATTTATGCAAAACCTAGTTGTTCAAAAATATGGCGGAACTTCGGTCGGCACTACAGACAAAATTAAAAATGTAGCCAACCGAATCAAAGGGTATCATGATAGTGGCTCTCATGTAGTTGTTGTTGTATCTGCTATGGGTCATACGACAGACGAGTTAGTTGATCTTGCAGAAAAGATTAACCCAAATGCAAGTAGACGCGAAATGGATATGCTACTCTCTACGGGCGAGCAAGTTTCCATTTCACTTTTAGCAATGGCTCTCGAAGCAATTGGAGTTCCTGCTCAATCATTCACTGGATCACAAGTGAAGATTATTACCGATGGGAATTTCTCCAACGCAAAAATAGAAATGATTGATCGCACTCGTATTGACGAAGCACTTGCCTTGGGCAAAGTAGTAATAGTCGCTGGATTTCAAGGTATCGATAGAAATGAAAATATCACAACTCTCGGAAGAGGCGGAAGTGATACATCAGCTGTAGCGTTAGCCGCCACACTCGGCGCAAAAGAATGTGAAATTTATACAGATGTCGATGGAGTTTATTCTGCCGACCCAAACAAAGTAGCCGGTGCAAAAAAACACGCGATGATTACCTACGACGAAATGCTTGAGCTTGCAAGTCTTGGTGCGGGAGTGCTTCATTCTAGAAGTGTAGAGTTTGCAAAAAATTACGGCGTAGTCATTCATGTAAGATCAAGTTTTAATCAAAATCCCGGAACATTAGTAGTAAGTGAGGATAAATTAGTGGAAAATGTAAGAGTAAGTGGAGTCACAATCAAGAGCGAAGAAGCAAGAGTAACCCTACCCGATGTTCCAGATAAGCCTGGTATGGCGGCAGAGTTATTTGGAAACCTATCTGCGGCAGACATCATAGTAGATGTAATCGTTCAGTCTTCACCTGCGAATGGAAAGAATACAATTTCGTTTACCATCTCACGCAAATCGCTAAAAGACGCGACACCTATCCTCGAAAAGTTTGCAAAAGACCACGGAACAGGAAAAGTAGACATTGACGATAAGATTGCTATCGTATCTGCAGTAGGCGTAGGAATGAAATCTCATGTGGGTGTAGCGGCTACTATGTTTAAGGCGCTAGCTGCAAACAACATCAATATCGAAATGATCTCAACTTCAGAAATAAAAATTTCTTGTGTAATCACAGAAGCTGACGCAAAGAAAGCACTCCAAGAAATTCATAAGGCATTTGAGATATAAATCAAAATTTAAAATTGACTTGTTGAAAAATTAATTTAGGATAAACGTTGTCAGTTCTAGTATCTCGACTTAGCTCGATATAAACTCACGTAGAGAAGTGCTGATAAAATAAAGGCTTTAAGCACTTGTAGTTCTCGACCCTGCTCGAACTGACATTTAATTTTTCAACAAATCTAATTAAGAATTCTTAATTGATACCTCACAATTTTTTCCAACCTGTAACTAAATCACTTTGGTAGTTTTCTTTAAATCCATTTCTCGTTCCGTCAGTCTGTAATAATGAATCTTCATCGATCCAATAAATATGTGGCTGTGGTTCTGTATTAAGGACTTTGTTGTCAGCAGTCAATGAATCGTAAAAATATAGAAATTCATTTATGATTTTCCATTTGCCGCCAATATTAAGTATTATGCAACCACCTGCCTCGCATCCTCCTGATAAACTACCAGAATAAGTTCCATCTTTAAAAATTGTAATGTATTGTTCCGATTTTTTCGATATCTGCCAAGTCCCGACTACATCAGAAGAAGTAATTTTTTTAGGAGTAGATTTTTTATCTTTTAATTGTTTCGGGAAAAATTCAGAAAAATACATCCAACCAATCATTCCTTTCGAAACAACCTGAACTTCAATCGGAGAACTGTATGATTTTTCTACTGAATCATAAAGCAAATGCTTATTATGCGTAAGAACAATAACTTCTTCATTTAGCCCAATTGGAAAATATTGATTCGAGCTTGGTTCTAAAAATATATAATTTCCAGCCTACGAATATTTTACACTACTTATATCAACACTTTTTGTATCTAATAATACTTGCTGTGTTTGAATTGGAAGAACTAAATAGAAACCCTTCTTATCACCATAAGAAATTTCTATCCATTTGTATCGATTACTTCCAATGCTAAATGATTTTACCTTATCGTTGGTCACGATAAATTTTTCTTGCGAAGGAATTTGTCCAATACTCTTCGCTTCTAAATCAGGTTTCTCTAAAATATGAATTGGAAAACGAAATGGATTGGTATAAGAACTAACGTTAGAAGTAGTATTTAAATAGTTTTGTGAATCTGCTACTTTACCTTGCCAATTTTCATACGGAGTCAAATACGCTCCAAAATAATATCCTTACCCGACTTCACTTTATACCAATTCGAAGTTACATTGTCTATCGTTTCCGGTGCTTGAACGATTTCAAGAATCTCAACTGGAAAGTATTCAGAAATGAGCTTTACCACTTTTCCTTTTCTAGAAGGCTCTGCTCTTAAATTCAATCCGCCCTTTGCGGTTACTATCAGATGACCACCTACTTTTATTTCAGGAGAACTATTTTCTTTTTTAGACTCACTTCCACATGTTTGTAGAAATATATTCACTACGGATAAAATTTGCAGAATTAAAAAACTTCTTTTCAATCGCTTACTCCTTGATATTATTTTCTTTAGAAACAGAAAATGATAAGATTTAAAATCACTTAAAAACAAAATGATACTTCTTCCTTTCAATAACAGAAAGTATTTTTTTATCCAATGTCCATACTTTGCATTCTAATTTGTAAACAGCGTAAATGATGACTGAATCAATCAGCCCAACACCCCTGTCTATTAACTTCTTCGAATAAGATAAATTAGCCGCATTAAATAAAAGATTGTCTTCAGAATACTTTGTTAAATTTTTCCAATACTCGCCTATGATTTTTAGTTCTCTATCATTTTTACAACCCTGGGATAATTCAGAAAAAATAACTTCAAGAGCAATCACTTCTCTTTCTTCAATCAATTGTTTCACTGTTTCAAAATAAGGATCTTTTGCTTTTAAAAACTCAATCCAAATACTAGTGTCAAGGATTACCATTTATCTTTTCTGATTTAACTTTCGTATCTTTTCTGCTGAAAAATTATTTTGAAACCTAAGAGGCGTCTCTCGAACAAGCGAATTCAAATTTTTCAACTTCTGTAAGGCAATCCAATCTTCAAGAGCAATCATAAGTGAATCTGTAATATTTTTGCCATTTGAGTATTTCTTGACTTCTTCTATAATAGCATCAGGAATGAGTGCAGTAACTTTCATATTATTAAAATACGATACACTATCGTATTTGTCAATCATAATTTGTGGAGTTTTATTTATAATGCTACCAAGTCCTCTATCTTAGGTTCAAATCCTTTTTTTACTTCTTTAGAATGCAACTGAAATAAATCTTCAAGACTTGTGATTCTAAAAACAGGATGTTCTAATTTTCCTTTTTGTTTCAGGTGAATTCTTTCTTGCGTAATCCCATCTATGTGAATCCATGAATCCATTTTCTTGCCGGAGTCGGAGCTAATCTCTACTACGACTAAGAATTCGAAACTACCAAATTTTTTTAAGAAGATGCGCAGATTAGCGGTTTCCGATTTAACAATCTCTTGTCTAAATAAATGCGCCAAAGAAGGATGGTTAGCCGATGCTTGTAAATCATAGTATCGATTCAAGATTGATACTATATTTTTGAAATCCTCCTTCTGTTGAATCAATTCAAACCAGGCTGATTTACTTTTAGATTTAGTTTTCTTTGTTTTAGGCATTTTTTCTCCTCACTACCCGTTACCAGGACTCTATCTGCATTAGGTAAAAAAATAAAGAGTTGGTTCAGTTTTTTTTTCTATACTTACGTAGTTACGCCAAAAAATAAAAAGCCGATAGTATAAGTATGTATTATCGCCTAATACTTATTATTCTACTCACTCTACCCCTTGTTGCAGATGATTTTGAAGGGGAATCAATCGAAAAAGTTTTAACGAGAATTTTTAAAAATAGGGATAGTTTTTTTATAGATAACTTTTATGAAGAGACGCTCGAAAAAGCATACCAGGCATTGATTCAAAAAGATTATAAACGATCAATGAACAAACTCGATTTAATTCTCTCAAAGTATGAAGGAAAAGATTGGCGTTATTACTCTATCCGAGCAGAAGCACACCAAGCCCTTGAACAGGAAGATGAGGCTATTGAGCATTATACGTTTAGCATAGCACTGAATCCAGCGCAACCAGAAGTATTTAAAAAGCTCTATGAATTAAATTTTAAAATTCGTAGACCTGTTAAATCCTTTGATTATATAAAACTCTACTTAAAAGAAAATGAAAAAGATATCTTTATGCGTTACCGTGCATTAATTCTTGCAAAGAGATTGGAAGATGAGAAGTATGTTCGTTTTGCGTTAGATAAAATACAAGCCCAGAATAGCTTTGATGCAGATAAGAAAAAGATTTTAGAAAATATAAATAATCTAATTGCAAAAAAGCAATTCAAAAAAGCAAAAGAAGATTGTAAAAAGTATTTACCTTACTTTCCATTGGATGAAGAATTGCACAATGATTTACAAATTGCACAGAGAAATTTAGATAGCAAGGGAAAAGAAATGGAATCCGTTTTGATTGATACGGCTGTTCTTTTGTCGGATAATCCAAAGTATTCCCTTAGACTCGCTTACTACTACAAAGAGAAAAAGCAGTATTTCCAGGCTTTAAATTTATTTCGTCGGGTATTTTATTTATCTCTCGCAAAAGATGGATATGCGCTGGACACTGAAACTATTCTTTTTTTAAAGGAATGCTATTTTCATTTGAATCGTACCAATGATGTAAGGGCTTGTCTATCACTACTCGAAATTTTTACTGCAAAAGAAAAACCAGATTTAGCAGAATGGAATTCTCTTAGAATTAATTTTAATAACAATCGTGAATTTCTAATTTCCATTTTATTTTTTACAAAGTTCAATAACCTCTCGGAAGACTATGAAAAATTTCGCACTATTCTTGGTGAGCGCGACGATAAGAAAAGTGATTTAGAGCTAATGAATATCTACTCTGTATTTATCCACGATGACTTTCGAAACAAGACCCCTTAAAAATTCTCTTCGGACGCAGAGGAAAAAATCTTGCATATAAACTGCAAACAAGTTACATAAGTTGTAAGGGAGTATTTATGGAATCAATAGTAATTGGTGGTGGATGTTTTTGGT
>JANYCR010000040.1 GCA_025360185.1 Leptospiraceae bacterium
ATTTCCATTAAAAGGCAAATAGACAATAGCCCCATTTAATAAAACAATATCTAAATCTTTTAACGTAACAGAATACGTCCCAGAAACAAGTCCCGTACCTGAGCCTGTTACAGTTGGAATATCCGACGTACAGTTAACATCTGTCGTGGAACTTCCACTGACTACTTGGGGTATATTCCAATTTCCCCCACCTCCTGGTGTAAATGCAATAACGGCAGGAAATGTTAGAAGGGAGGAAGCGGTCAGTGCTACTGTTCTAGGAATTCCCGGGTCTCCCGAAAGCGAAACTTCCACAGTTCCTCCGGCGCCTTCATTCCACGGCGATGTTTGATTAGAAACTATCACCCTTGTATCCTTATCAATCACTAAAACCGATTGAGCGGCAGATAGTACATTAGCCCCAGTTGCGGTAATGATAACTGTTTCGGCAGTTTCGTTTCCATCCCCTGCTGGTGCGACGGCTGTAAAGACCTGCGGGGTAGAATAATTAGCAGAATTAAATACAAAAGCAGCCTTTGAGACTTCGAGAATAGAGCTGGAAAGAGAAAGAATAACGACAGTGCTCATGCCGGGATCTGAGGCAAGACTTATAGATAAATTGCCATTTGCCCCTCCTTCGGTTAATTGCGTTATGCCGGAAAGTAAAATAGTATTTGTATCGTCGTCTACTGTACTCATTGTCCTAGATGCATTCTTTAATGTATTCCCCGATGCATTGATTAAAATAGTTTCCGAAATTGTATTTGCATCTTGAATCGCATTGTATTGAAAATTTTGACCAATATTCCAATTTGTAGAATCAAATGTTAAGGTTGCAGTAGACAGGGTGAGGGAATTTGTATTATTAGATGAAAGGTTAACGGTGACTATCCCGCCGGGATCACCAGAAAGGCTAATCGTTTCTGTAACAGAATTTCCTTCCGAAATACTAAGCGGGCTTGTGAGTGTAAAGATTGGTGTAATATCATTATCAATGGAAGTAATTTCCTGGTTAACAGTCGTTATCCCTGTAGAGCTTAGGCTAATTGTGCTTTTCTCCGAGGTAGAATCAACATCTTCCGGTGCATATATGCTAACAGTAAATCCAGATTTATAATTTGTTTTCGTAAAATTTAAAGTAGAAGGAGAAACAGTAAGCGCTGTAGAATCACTAGTTGAAAGACTGACTGTGACGTTAGACGCTGGCTCTGTGTTTAATTTTACAGTGAACGAAGAAGAGAATCCTTCTTTAATAGAAGAAGGCGCGTCATGTACTAAAATCCTTTGGGCATTACTGTCTTTTATGAGAATTGAAATTCTAAGAGTAGAATATCCGTTTGCCGAAAACTCCAGCTGTGCTGTTTCGTCATAATCGTTGTTATCCGCAAGAGCAGAAATAGTAAAGGAGATACTTGCTTCTCCCGATTTAGGTGAGATGACCACAGCTTGAGAACCATTGATAGAAAGATTGGAACTAGAACTTTTGACTTGTACGGACGTTGCCTTTCCAGTAAAAGATAAGCTCAGATTAGTCGATTCTCCTTCATTGAGGGAAGTAATCTGACTGTTTAACCGAAATTGCCCGTTGCTCTGAAATAGATTTCCAAGTAGGGCAAATGGTAGAAGATTTTTTAACTTATTCTCTGGTTTTTTAAAAAAAAGGACACCGCAATCTATGATAAATAAAGAGGTTAAAAAAAATAAAATACCATATCTAATTTTCTTCGTATACATAAATTATATCTCCTTAAATCCTAAATGCTGGCTGTTTGAATAAGAAGTCAAGAATTTTTTACTATTGGTTTCTTTAATTTTTTAAACAAATATATAAATAGAAGTATTCAATTCCGAAACATTTGTGAAATCTCTGAAGGCTAATTGAAGTTAGCCTGAATAGACAAGCATTGGCTGTTTCTGAATTAAAAAAATACGGATGTGTTTGAGAAGAAATAAACTTATGGATTGACGTGGGCATTCCGAATTAAATTATCTTTCCAAAGGCTTGTTTTAAACTTTCTCTAATTCTTATAAATAACATGAATAATACAGAATCACAAAATCCAACACGAAACCATACACTCGATGTACTAAGGGGACTTGCGATTTTTACGATGATACTTTCCAATTTTGCAGGGGAAATGCTCAAAGCACCTCATCCATTTATTCTCACTGTATTTGGCTCCCTAGCTGCTCCACTCTTCGTAATCATCGCGGGATTCTTAGTCGGCTTCTCAGTGTTAAATAAAGATTATCCGCTATCCTATTTTCTACTCAGGGGCTTTCTTACATGGGTAATTGCGGCATGTATTGATATGTTTCTCTGGAAAAGTTATCCTTTTATTTCTGTAGACATATTGTATCTAACTGGACTCGCAATTCCTATGACTGCTTTATTTATGCGAATGAGGATACCATTCAAAGTAATTACTGTCCTTTTATTTTTTGCACTTGCTCCGATTCTTCGAAGTTACTTAGGGTACGTGGAAAAACCAAGTTTTCCCCTTATTTGGAAAGCGGAATTTTTTGTTCCTTTTGAAGGAGAATTTACTGTTATCCTTAAACATTGGCTAATAGATGGATGGTTTCCTATTTTTTCATGGGTTGGGATTGCTTTTATAGGAGCAATTCTTGCAGAATTCAGATTAAAAAGGGAAGTTCTAAGTGCAGGAGAAAATAAATTTATTCTACTTTTAGGAATTATTTTTTTATCACTTGGAATTTTTTTCTGGAAGGACGAATTCAGATTAGCCGCCAGAGGAAATTATACTGAACTATTCTATCCGCCTACTCTCTCTTATTACTCTACTTACCTGGGTGGAATTTTACTTTTGTATTTACTTGTAGAACGGAATTCTAATCTAAAAATATATACTCCATTACGACTACTCGGTGTTAGCCCACTTTTCTTTTATTTCATGCATTTCTTAATTATTTCAAAATTCATCGCACCTTTCTTTGGTAAAACCGCTGAGGTTGAAGTTTATTTAAGCATGGAGTTTTTTTTCTTAACTTATTTCCTACTTATTCTATTTTGCTTATTTCTCGCGATAATTATTTTACTCATTAAAAAAAGATTTCCAAATCCTCCATTCCTAGTAAAATTTTTTATTGGAGGTTAGTTTCTATTACCCTTATGATTCACCAGCCCATTCTAACCTTTAAGTTTTGAATAAAACCAAGATGGTGGCGTCCATGCCAAGCATACAATCCAATCGTTACATCTAAAAAAAATCGTTTTTGATGTTCTGGATGAAAAAAAGTCTTTTGTAAATCTTCTCTATATAATGATCTAAGTAAAATCACCCAACGCTTATGAAGACCTTCTAGAATTTGTAAAGAATTTTCTACATTCAAATCTTTTCCATCCATAAGCTCTGCCCATCTATCTTCCGCGTAAGGTTTAATTATGGGGTTGTCTTCACTTAATGCTAACTTGAAACGAATAAAGCAATTCATATGGCTGTCCGCCAAATGGTGAATTACCTGTAAAACCATCCAGCCA
>JANYCR010000047.1 GCA_025360185.1 Leptospiraceae bacterium
ATCTAGACAAGACATGGTAAATACCTATGCAGATATTGCATTTGCAAACTATTCTGACTCTGTAACAACCGCTACTTCTCTTAAAACAGCAATTGAAACTTTTATCGGAACTTCTAGCTCCGATATTACAAGCCCAACACAGACAAATATGGATGCCGCAAAAGCCGCTTGGATTGCTGCAAGACCTACCTATTTACAAACTGAGATTTTTCGTTTTGCAAGTGGACCGATAGATAGTAAGTTAGAGACCCGCCTACCAAATGCAACCATTGAAACTTTGATCAACGCTTGGCCTATGGATGAGCTTTTCGTCGATTGCATAATAACTAATACTACGAATGCAAATCTTACGGAAGCAAATATTTTGACTGCAAATACATCGACGACTACAACGAATTGCACAAGCTTTACTTCCTCTGACAAAAATATTACAGTTGGTTGGCATGCAATTGAATACCTACTCTGGGGTCAAGATGTAAGCGCTACCACAGGCGGACCGAATACCGTAACGAATTTTACAGGTACGGCTGGATCTACCGCAGAAAAACGCCGAACCTATTTACGTACTGTAGCCAAATTACTAGTAGACCATCTTACTCTTGTTCAAAATAAATGGGACTCTTCTAAAACAGGAAATACAATAACAGCATTTAAAGCAGATGTAAGCGGTTCACTTACAAATATTTTTACCGGTCTTGCTGCATTTACTAAATCAGAATGGGGCGCTCAGAGGCTAAACATGATTACCTCCAATGACCAGGAAGATGAACATTCCTGTTTTTCGGATAATACAAAAGCTGATTTTTATTATGATGCACAGGGGTTTATCAATGTTTACTCCGGTTCATATAAAAAATCCAATGGAACTACTTACTCCGGTGCAGGTTTATTTAACTTAGCCGGAAGTTTAAATTCAACAATTACTACGAATATGAATACTTCCAGGGATAGTTTTTGTTTGAACGTAAGTGGATCTAGCATGATTGTAGATTCTACGACTTGTGCATCCGGAACGATAAGCGGTAAGTACGATCAACTTGTGAGTACAGGTGCTGCAAGTTCCCAAATGGCAACTTTAAAAACCGTACAGACTGCTATCATTACAATTGCCACTAATATCCAAACAGTGGCAAAGAATAACGGTATTTCGTTTACCGCTCCTACGAGCTTACGATAAAAATAAAAAGGCAAAGAAGATGAAAAGATTTCTAATTATTTTAAGTATTATTTTTTTTAATCAGTGTCAAATTTTCGAAAAAGAATCTAGTAATAAAAATAGAAATCTTTTCATAACTGCGATTTTCCTTTCTAATAAAACTACATCTGCGGATAATGAAGAGTTGTCCGGTGGAGACACTACCGTATTTGATACAACTACTCAAGCCTTTCAAAGATCTGCGCAAAATATGACTGATGTTGATAGAATTGTTTTATTCGCTAGGGGACATGCTGTATTCAATGTAGTCTGGCTCACATCTGGGAATTCCGCAAACCCAGGTCTTGGTCCTACATTCAATTCAAGCTCCTGTAACGGTTGCCACTCTTTAGATGGACGCGGCAAACCCACAGAAGGCGGAACACAGGCTTCTCTTTTATACCGCATAAGCATACCGGGATCTGATTCAACTACAAAAGGTCCATTAGACGTTCCTAATTTTGGAGGTCAGTTCAACCCGAATTCTATTTCAGGCGTTTTGAATGAAGGAACGGCTACTCTTAGTTACACGGAAGTTGCTGGAACTTTTTTTGATGGACAAACTTATTCTTTACGAAAACCAACTTATACACTGACGCTGAATTCTTCGATTGGAACACAACCGGCTAATATGTTAGTATCCCCTCGAATAGCGCAGCAAAATTTTGGACTCGGTCTTTTAGAAGCAATTTCGGAGGAGACAATTCTTGGTTATGCGGATGCAGATGATAAGAATGGAGATGGAATTTCAGGTAGAGCAAACTATGTGTATGACGCTCTTGATGGGAAAACAAAAATAGGACGATTTGGTTGGAAAGCAAATCAACCAAATTTGAATCAGCAAAATCAAGGCGCTTTCTTAGGGGATATAGGAATTACATCTTCGTTATTTACTACGGAAAATTGCCCCGGCGTACAGAGTTCAGGCAACTGTGGATTATCCACAAGTACAGGAAAAGGGACAGGAGTTGCTGAGGTTTCAAAAGATTCTATCGACGCACTAAATCTATATATGAAAACGATCGGAGTACCTGGAAGACGAAGCTGGACCAATAGCACGATTCGTCGTGGGCGCGATTTGATGGTGAGTCTAGGATGCACCGCCTGTCATATCGCAAAAATCCAAACAGGAACTCTCACCGGTATATCGGAAGTATCCAATCAAACAATTCGTCCTTATACAGATTTACTTTTGCATGATATGGGATCTGATCTTGCGGATAATCGTCCTGATTTTCTAGCGGACGGAAAGGAATGGAGAACGCCTCCTCTCTGGGGAATTGGACTTATTAAAACTGTCAACGGACATGATAATCTCTTACATGATGGAAGGGCAAGAGGATATACCGAAGCAATTCTATGGCATGGCGGAGAAGCAGAAACTTCCCGGGAGAATTTTAAAAAATTATCTCAATCAGATAGAGACGCAATGATACAATTTTTGGGTTCCCTATAATGTTATTAAAATTACAATTGAAATTTTTCCTTATTAGCTTTATGCTTTTTCTTTTTTTACTATTACCTTTCTGTAAAAATCACGCGAAAAATACTGCTTCAAAAGAATCACAGTTAATGGGAAGTATCCTCAATCTAACTACGGGATTTGATTTAACCACAATGCTTGTTTCTATATCACAAAACTCAATTCTACCTGCCTACTCGGATATGCAAGATTCTACAGAGGCTCTATATAAAGCTGCCAGCACCTATCAATCAAGTCCAAGCACAGCTAATTTAAGTTCTCTTCGGACTGCATGGGATAAAGCCAAGACTTCCCTCAAAAGAATAGAAGTATTTGGATTTGGACCTGCTACTTTACCCTTAGACTATTTAGTGAATATTGACTATTATCCTCGATTTAATTTAGATACTACAAAAATAGAGAACGATGAAATTTCTATAGCAAATTCCCAAACCTTAAACCTATCTAGAATTTCTAGCTTTGGAGTGATAAAACGTGGAATGGCTGCTGCCGAATACCTTATTTACGATAATGGATCCGGTCTTTCCGATCTAACAAGCGTAAACACTGCATTAACCGCTAATACAAGAAGAATTCAATATATGGTTGCTGTATCAGAGGACTTACGAGATAGAACAAAACTTTTTAACAACGAATGGCAGCCCAAAGGAAATAATTTTGCATCTCAATTTGTTTCGGGGACAAATACCTTTAGCTCCCAAAGAGCAGTAGTAGATGAACTCGTCAATCAAATGATTTTTCAACTAAGCCTGATCATAGATAATAAAATAGGTGACCCCGCAGGACTGAGCGCTAAATCAGGAGGAAAAGTAGATCTAAATAAATTAGAATCAAAATGGAGCAATCACTCCTTAGATGATATTTCTGCAAACATAGAGGGAATTAAATTAATTTACTTCGCAAACTATAAAGTAACCACTGGGTTAATTGGACTTACTGCAATGGTTTCTAATATCAACCCTTCTCTAGATTCTAAAATACGAACACAAATCGACCAAATAGAATTTCAAATTAATTTGATAAAATCAGAATCGCAAACACTTCGAAATGCAATTTCAACGAAAGCATCTTCAGTAGCAACTCTTTATAATCTTACAAGAACACTTAGAATCACTCTTTCTACGGAATTAATTATTACTCTCGGATCAACTGTTTCAATTAGCTCTAGCGACGGGGATTGATATTACTATTTAAGATTAGCGCCTAATG
>JANYCR010000099.1 GCA_025360185.1 Leptospiraceae bacterium
AAGTCATCTCTATAAGTGAGAAGAATAGATTTTTTAACTCTATCTACTTCTAAAAATGAATTTGTATCTTTATAGGTTTGGACTGCCTCGGGCATACCTCCAATTACCAAATAAATTTTAAATAATTTTAAGAGATCGTCATGAACGGCTAATGGTAATTGGAGGTATGCCCGAGGCAGTCCAAACCTATAAAGATACAAATTCATTTTTAGAAGTAGATAGAGTTAAAAAATCTATTCTTCTCACTTATAGAGATGACTTTTCTAAATATAGCAGTCCTGGTAAAAAAAGTATTCTACAAAAAATATTCCAAACGTTACCCGCAAGCGTAGGAAAAAAAATTATGTATATGAATCTAGCACCGGATGAAAAGATTCAAGATATAAAAAAAGCTCTGTATCTTTTATCAATGGCTCGAATCTATACACCTGTATTTCATTCTACCGGAAATGGAATTCCCCTTCGCGCACAGATAAATGAAAAAATCCAGAAATGTCTGATGCTCGATGTGGGTTTATTAAATAGCGCGTACGGTTATTCTTACGCTGATTTTATCTCTTTAAAAAATGATGCACTTTTTAACATCGGAAATATCTGCGAACAATTTGTAGGGCAACACTTATTATACGCAGGCGAAACCTTCGAAGAACCAGAATTATTTTATTGGGTGCGAGAAAAAAGTCAATCATCTGCGGAGTTAGATTATGTTATTTCAGTTGGTCCCAAAATAATTCCAATCGAAGTCAAAGCAGGAAAAACAGGCACATTAAAGTCTCTTCAATCTTTCCTCAAGGAAAAAGAAATTTCCTTTGGAGTTCGGTTTAATGCAAATTTACCGATTCTCCAAAAAGCAGATTTTTCTTTACCTAACACAACGGGAGAATTTCAATTGTTATCCCTACCGGTGTATATGGCGGAAGACGTTATACGGCATATTAAAGCAGTATAATCCCTTATTCCGTTAGTTCTTTAAAATCCTAAACACAACCCGCCTGTTCTTAGCCCTTGCATCCGCTGTATTATTTTCTGTAAGTGGGGCTTCTTCACCCTTGCCTTCTACTTTAAGTCGGTGTGGCTCGATACTAAATTTCTTAACTATATAATCGGCGACAGCGTTTGCTCTCGCCAGTGATAAAGCTATATTATCCGCACTCTTACCTACGTTATCAGTGTGCCCCTCTATTCCAACTTCCAGATTCTTATTTGCTTTCATGATTTCACCGAGCCTGTCGAGTTCTGGCTCGGATTCTTTTTTGATTTCACTACGATTAGATTCGAAGAAGAGGTTATTGATTGTTATCTCTCCACCTTTTTCAATCTTAGGAAGAACCATATCCACTTCGACTTCTTGGTATAATTTTTCACTCTCACGCAAATCTTTATTCTTATGAATAGGAAGATAACCCTCTTTCTTTGCATGAAATCCGTAGTTGTCGCCGTAAGGTAACACGATAGAAAATTTTCCCGTATTGGGATCAGAAATAGTAGAGCCTTTATTTTCTTTGGTTGTGAGCGATTCGTAAAATACTTCCGCTCCCAGGGGCAAACCCTTGTCAGTCACAATTTTACCTTTCACGATAATCACAGGGTTTGGTTTTGCTTCACTTGGAAGATAAGTCATGAGCAGATGACCTTCCTTGCTCGCATAAGCCCAATTACCCGCTGCAGGAATAGAAAAAAAGTTTACACCTTTTAAGTTCTTAGATGTTTCTTGCGGTGCGCCCCACTCTGTCCAACTATCTCCCACTCTTTGTGTGTAGTATATAGATAATCCGTTATGACCATTGCTAGAAAAATAAAGAGTTCTATCGTCTGAAGCGAGAAAAGGAGCCATTTCTTCCTGCTCTGTATTAATTACTTTTCCAAGATTTGTTCCCAATGGAAAAATTCCGTCTGTAATATTTGAGACATACAAATCAAGTCTACCTACAGAATCTTTATGCTTCGCAGAGTATATTAATGTTTTACCGCTAGAAGAAAGAGTAGAGCCACCAAAGATTTGTAAATTGGCATTATCCTCACTTCTATATAGGTTATAAAAGTCTGGAAATTGAATTCTCTGAGGAATGCTCCAACCGTTTCCCTGTTTGAAACTTTTATAGAGAGGGACTTTGTTTTGAATTTTTTCCATCTCTCTTCTGTATCTCTCGCGTACTGCCGCATAACGACCTTCTACCTCTCTTGCATTTTTAGAAGTCTTTATGATCTCTGCTTTTTCTGCATCAATTTGTTTTCTGATTTCATCGAATGTTTCTTGATCAGCATGACTTCCGAAGACAAATAGTTCGTTGCCTCCGGGTAACGCAGATATAATTGCGGCAGGCGCTTTGTTATTTAGAGGCGGATCCATCTGAACTCCCTTCTTCCAAAACCCGTGAGCATCCATTTCGCTAAACCAGATTTTTTGTGTGCTACTTCCGCTCTGTTCGTGAACAAGCACTGTCCAAAATAAAATATTTCCTTCAGGAGTAACTGACGGGTTAAACGCCGTTAGCCCTCTGTAAACATACTTGGGAATTTTTTTTATAGTCCACTTGGCTAAATTTTTTTCGCTAGCAAATGGAGCGATTTCATATCTTTGTGGAACGCAAGCATCTTCTTCAAAAATACAAAGCATTCGAATTTTTTTACCAGTCAACTCGGAAAGTTCCTTTTGTAATTCAGTGTGTTTAAAAGGATAGGTATTATCGTCGGTCTCAATATAGGAACCGGCACCGATTATATTTCCAATAATTACAGATTCTTTTGCAATTAAGGAAATGTGAAAAAAAGCTAGTAATACATAAAGGGAAAATCTATTTTTCATAAGCTCTATTAACATCGGAAAAAAATAGAATCTACTTAATGAACGATGCATAAACGACTATTTTACTTGGATAATCTGAAGACATTTGCACTTCTACTCGGAGTCTTATTTCATACGTCAATCGTCTATGCTCCGAATGTTGGATATGCAATTAAGAGTGATGAGATGCATTATTTTTTTACAATGCTAGTTCATTTAATTCATGTTTTTCGAATGCCGCTTTTCTTTTTCTTATCTGGCTTTTTTTCTTATCTGGTATTAAATAAACATGGGGGAAGAAATTTCACCTTCTCTAGATTTGAAAGAATGTTTGCCCCACTACTCGTTGGGCTTTTTTTCTTTGCACCAGTACAATACTATCTGGTGTACAACCAATCGCATGAGCCTGTTTCCTTTTGGGAATACTACCCTAAATTTTTATCTTTCGAAGAATTTGATTATTCCCATATTTGGTTTTTAGTGTATTTATTTCTATATAGTTTCTTATTATTAATAGACCGCAAATTTCGCCTGATAGAAAAAATATCCTCTCCATCTTATTTTGGATTAAGAAAAAAAATTTTACGAACTAATTTTAGATTAAAGAAAAAAATTTCGCCTAGCCTATACATATATATAAAGGTAGTCTTATTTTGTTTTGCCCCCATTCTATTCGTGAATTGGTTTTTCAATAAAGATGATTCTTACTTGCGGATACAGCCTGTATCCTTCTCTTTTTATCTTTCGTATTTTATGGTTGGAGTGATTGCTTATAAAAGGGGACTCCTCCAAAATGTTACTATATCGCGAGCAGGAAATAAATTTAGAGCGATGTGGATTATCTTGTTATTCGCTGCATTTCTTTATATGAGTGAAATTGATCCGTATTGGATGGACTTTACCTTTGGAGTAAAAAGAATTGTCATTCGCGTTTGTCATTTGCTCATTGACAACCTTCTCGCATGGAGTTTCATTTTTACCCTGCTTCCAATTTTTAAGAAATACCTAGACCATACCGACCATACTTTAGATCATTTACGAAATTCTGGAATGAGTATCTATTTAATTCATCATCCGATTTCCCTTATTTTAGCAAATTATTTACTTAAGGTTAAAATACCCCTACTCTTAAAATTTTCCCTCCACACTTTGCTTGTGTATTTGCTGAGTTTTTTTTTCTACTACTACGTAATAAAAAAATCATTTATTTTAAAGAGAGTATTTGGAACTAAGTAGATATGGCAATATTTATCACCGCAACTGGAACGAACGTAGGAAAAACAATCTTCTCTTCTATGCTTATGGCAAAGTATGCAAGGCATCATGGACTTAGGTATTGGAAACCAGTTCAAACAGGTGCGCTTACTGATTCCGATCTTGTAAAAGTTAAAAAGCTGACTGGACTTCAAGATAAATTTTTCATGGATACAGATTACCATTTTCAAAAAGCGGCATCGCCTCATTATGCGGGCGAACTCGAATTCAAGAGCGTAGACACGATTCGACTCGCAGAAAAATTCGTGACGCAAATGGCAGAGCCTACTATTATAGAAGGTGCAGGTGGACTTTTAGTTCCCCTCAATTCTAGCACGATGATGGTGGATATTTTAAAAAAATCCAGAATCCCCGTTATAATCGTGTCCTCACCGGAACTAGGAACAATTAATCAAACAATGCTTTCCATCGAAGCACTACAAAATAGAGACATCCCTATTCATGGATTTTATATGCTAGGGGAAAAGAACGATTTGTCTCGAAACAATATTTTTACAATACAGGAATTTTCTGGAGTAAAATGTTTAGGCGAACTAGGAATACCCGCGAGCATAACAGATGGTAAACCCTTCTTACAATACGTAGACACCTACTTCGATACTAACGAGTCTATTAAAAATCTTCTTAAGTGATCTGGCATCCATACACAATTCTAAAAGGACAGCCTGAGCCTTTAAAAATTGTTCGGGCAAAAGGAGAGTTTCTTTACGATGAAAATGGTAATGCCTACATTGACGCAGTATCTTCCTGGTGGATTAGCATTCACGGGCACAACCATCCTTACATTATTGAAAAAGTAAAAGAAAGTCTTTCCAATTTAGATCATGTGCTTCTTGCGGGTTACACTCATGTAAACGCGGAAGCCCTCGCTGAAAAGTTAATTGCTTTAACAAATAAAATTTTTAAAGCAGTCTTCTATTCGGATAACGGCTCTTGTGCGATAGATATTGCAATTAAAATTGCCACTCAGTATTTTCAAAATATAGGTGAAGTTAAAAAAGAAAAAATTCTCCACTTCAGTGAATGCTACCACGGCGATACAATAGGCGCAATGTCCGTTGCCGGCAAATCTTCCTTTAACTCTGTCTTTCAGAAATTACTATTCGATTCACCAGAATTTCCCTCTCCGGATTGTCACAATTGTCCGCTTGGAAAAAATCCAACTACCTGTAAAGAAGAATGTCTTAAGGCAGTCGAAACATACCTAGCGGCAAATGCTGATACTACTGCGGCAATCATTATAGAGCCAATGATTCAAGGCGCTGCAGGAATGAAAATTTACAAAAAAGAAATTCTAAGTAAACTAAAAAGTCTTTGTGTTAAATATGATGTTCTTCTCATTCTAGATGAAATCTTTACTGGCTTTGGAAGAACTGGAAAAAACTTTGCTTACGAGAATGCTGAGATTAAGCCTGACATCATCACAGTTGCCAAGGGTCTCACTGGTGGAGTAATGCCATTAGCCGCAACTCTTGTATCAGAAAAAACATACGAAGGCTTTTATTCAGATGATGCCAACAAGGCATTTTACCACGGACATACGATGACGGGAAATCCTTCTGCCTGTGCAGCAGGACTTGCTTCATTAGAACTCTACGAAAAAGAAAATCGCCTACAAGACGTTATCCGCTTAGAAAAAGAATTAAAAGCTAGAATGTCAATTCTAAAGAGTAAATTTGGTGATCGAATGATAAACGATAGAACACTCGGGGCAGTCTGTGCTTTTGAGCTAGAGGGTAAGTCTGATTACCTCAACCCGATTTCTAAAAAAATAAAAGCCTACTCACTTTCAAAGGGAGTGATGATTCGCCCACTGGGTAATACAGTGTATGTCACTCCTCCGTATACAATTAGTAATAACTCACTCGACAAGATATTTGAAGTCATCAAAGAAATAATTTTGAATGTTTAATAACAAATCTGAATTAAGAAAACAAACAATACTCTATGCGATCTTCTTTTGAATCTCTCTGTGACTCCGTGCCTCTGTGGCAATGTTTTTACGCAGTCTCTCGGAGTTCACTGAAACTTCCTACTACCAATCTCTTCTTTTAAAATTCGAATTGCTTCCAGTTCCTGATTCATAGTAGCCAAATCAAGTGGCGTATTATCGTTCTTATTCTTAACTTCTAACTCAGCATCATGCTTGATTAAAAGTTTAATCATATCCAGATAACCATAACTAGCCGCATAATGAAGTGCAGTGCGGTTGTAATCGTCTTTTTTATTTACCTCTGCACCTGCGAGAATCAAAGCTTCTACGATTGCAGTGTGACCGTTTTGGGCAGCGTAAAGAAGCGCAGTATTACTGGAATAATCGATTGTCAACGGTTTAACGCCATTAGCCAGTAGAAAATCAACAATCTGCTTATATCCAAACATAGAAGCAAACATGAGGGCATTGCATTCTAACTCATCGGTTGCATTAATATCTGCCCCAGCGGCAAGTGCGTGTCTCATTCCCTCTAAATTATTTTGGCTAGCAGAGAAAACAAAATCTTCGTTAGGCTCAGAGAATAAAGATGTTGTCAGAAAAAGAATTTGGATTAAAAAAATTAAATATATCTTGAGGAATCTCATTGTCGTTTCCCTTCTTGATGAAAGCAGAGTTTCAAATCTATTGGTGTCCATCCCACCCTTCGCTCCATGTATTCGCGACCAACGCCTTCGCATGGTAAGCTTTAAAATTTCTCTTGAATTTAAGAAACTTAATTCAAGTATATCCAATTATGATTAAACTGCAAGAAAAAATTCAATCGCAAGCCGAGAGCATAATCAATAAAGAAGAAGCTCTACTCATTCTAGAAGGAAAATCTAGCCTACTCGAAACATTATATAAAGCAAATATCGAACGAGAAAAATATTTTTCCAAGAAAGTTCGAATTCATATTTTAGACAATATTAAAAACGGTCACTGCCCGGAAGACTGCGGGTACTGCGCACAACGAAAAAATGCAAACTCAGGTGTACAAACCTATTCCCTCAAACCAGAAGAAGAAATTTTAGAAGATGCAAGGCGTGCAAAAGAGAATGGCGCCTATCGTTTCTGCATCGTCACTGCGGGAACAGGACCGAATGAAATTTTAATCGACAAACTCTCAAGCACAATCGACAAGATTACCCGTGAACTTGGAATGCGTGTTTGCCTCTCTGCCGGACTTCTCGATGAAGCAAAAGCAGAAAAATTAAAACAAGCAGGACTTGATAGATACAACCATAACTTAAACACTTCCGAGTCTCACTACGGTGAAATTTGCACCACTCATACATTTAAAGATAGACTGAACACACTTGAATTCGTAAAAAATTCAGAGATAGGAATTTGCAGTGGGCTCATTGTAGGAATGGGTGAAACGTTAAGCGACTTAGTCGATGTGGCATTCACCCTAAAACGTCTTGGTGTAATTTCGATTCCGGTAAATTTCTTCATTCCAGTAGCAGGTCATGCAATTAAAAATCCGAATCAACTTACACCCGAGCTCTGCTTACGCATACTATCCGTATTCCGCTTAGTCAACCCTGACTCGGAAATTCGAATTGGTGCAGGAAGAGAAGGACACCTAAAGAGCCTGCAAACTATGGGACTTTTTGCCGCAAACTCTCTCTTTGCCTCTGGCTATTTGAACGTTAAGGGAAGCGAAGTCAACCAAACCATCGAGATGATTCGGGATGCCGGGTTCGAGCCAGAGCTAGATAGTGGAATTCTTCCCGAAGACCTTGGTGCGACTCCTCATCTCTACGCAAAAGAGAATATAGAAAACCTATACAAATACAAAAAATAGGTAAAGCGAACAAAATTTAAAAAAATCACTTGCTCATTTTTTTTCCATTTGCTTACCTGTGTTTCAAACCAGTTTGCAAAGCAAATGGAAAAAGGGAGATAGATAATAATGGATTTAGTAGAATTAACAAAAACAGTTCAAGATGCAATTGATAAAGGTGCGACTTCAGTAGAACAAATTCACAGACAGATCGCAAACATGCCACTCGATTTTCTTGCAAAAATCGAACAACTAGAAGCACCTGTAAACCAGGCAAAAGAATTTCAAGATAAGACCATCGGTAGTATCTATGAAACCATTCACAACATAAACGCTAAAGCAGGAGAAATTGCAACTGAGCTTCTCGCAAAATTAAATCCTGATAGCACAAGCACCACATCACCAAAATAACAATTTTTCTAAAAGGTGAATTTAAACCTCACCTTTTTTATTTTAGTCATTGCCGCCACAATCTATTTGCAGACAGCAGTTCCAAATATCGAAGATTCAGTAACGACCGAGAAAATAAGCTGTCGGTAGACAAATTCCGATTTAACCCCGGAAAAAGAGCGCACGCATGATTTCATCGTCATGCACCAGACAAGTCGTTTCTTTCATGAGGCTTCTTTCTATTCCAACCTGGCAGATACTTACAATTAGCCTGGACTTTAGAGCTTTAGTTTGAGCGTTTATTCGCCGACTAATGATTTTGCTTTTGCAATTAGCGACTGATGCAGCCTAAAGCCTATTTTAGTTTATGTTAACATTTAATAAGGCAATGAAAGGAGGAGTATCGGAGATAACAATCATTAAGCATGATTCTGAACCTACCCCTTTTTTTAGTAAAGGAATTTTCTTAATTTTTTCCTAAAAAAACCATTTTCAATTTACTTTTTTTTCTTCTTTGAATGAGCAGCGAATTCAGCGGGTGACATACCGTTATGCGCTGAGTGAGGTTTCAG
>JANYCR010000148.1 GCA_025360185.1 Leptospiraceae bacterium
TCTAGTCCTTCAAGAAACGCTCGCTTGGCATCAATTCCTTTTGCGTCTTTGGCGCCACCTATTAGGATTACTTGCTTCTGCGGATACTTAGAAGTATACTCTTCGTAGAGAGAAGTTTCCTTTTCCTGTCCAACGCATAATACTAATGAGTCACAAGGGTAGGTGAATTCTTCTCCGTTTTTAAGTTCTACTTTGAGTCCGTCTTTAGTTACCTCTTTGTAATTCAGTCCATGGAAAAATTCTACTCCGGCAGATTCTAATTCTTGTTTTAAAGCCCAGAAGGTTGTAGGACCAAGACCTGCGCCGTGTTTTCCATTTCTTCTAAATACCGCCACATTCCTGTTAGCCTCATGCGGTTGAATTCCCACATTTGTAAAAGAATGGATATTGTATTTTTTGTCATATGATTCAAATGTTGGGTCGTGTTCTTCCGTCAATTTATGGGCAACGTCTACTCCGATTCCACCACCACCGATAACGGCTACTTTTTTTCCTGGTTTAAATTTTCCTGTGAGATAATCGGTGTAATTCCCAGAAGGTAAATTTTCTAATCCGGGAAGAGAGAATTCTCTTGGTTTAACACCGCTTGCGAATATAACTGCATCTGGATTTAATTCTTCTAGGAGTTTTACAGTTGCAGTTGTGTTGAGTCTTAGATCTACTCCAAGAGCAGGTAATTCGTTGCTAAAAAAACGAATCGTTTCTTTAAACTCAGATTTTCCTGGGATATGAGAGGCTAATTGAAATTGTCCACCTAGCCTGTCTGATTTTTCTAGCAAAATTACTTTATGACCAAGAACTGCAGTTGCGCGGGCTGCTTCGAGTCCCGCAGGTCCTGTTCCGATTACGACCACTTTTTTGGACTTAGTAGAAGGAGTAGTCGGGTAAGTAAGTTCGTTTACTGCTTCCGGATTTACAATACAAGAAACGGATTTTTCTTGGAAGGCGTGGTCAAGACATGCTTGGTTACAAGCGATACAAGTGTTGATTCGATTGGACATTCCGTTTTTAAATTTATTCACAATCGCAGCATCGGCGAGAAATGGGCGCGCCATAGAAATAATATCCGCCTGGTATAGATCGAATATCCTCTGCATGGTAGATGGATCATTTACTCGGTTGGATGCGATAATTGGAACACCTGGAGTTTTTTCTTTGATCTTACTTGCAGTAGAAGCCCAGGCTCCTCTTGGGACTAGTTGGCTAATCGTTGGTATGCGTGACTCATGCCAACCAATTCCTATATTTAAAGCAGAAACTTTTTCATCTCGTAGAGTTTGGGCGAGTAAAACCACTTCTTCAAAAGTAGCATTTCCCGGAATCAAATCAATTCCTGACATGCGAAAGATGACAGGAAATCCTTCGGGAAGATTTTTTCTTACAGAGCGCAAAACTTCAATCGACATATTCATTCTTCGTTTCGAATCACCACCGAAATAATCATCGCGATGATTTGTGACAGGAGAGAAAAATTGATTTAAAAGATAACCCTCGCTTCCCATGATTTCAACTGAACCAAATCCAACTTCTCTGGCAAGCCTTGCAGCTGTTCCAAAATCTTCTATTGTCCTCCAGCATTCTTCTTCTGTGAGTGCGCGTGGTATATAACGATTAATCGGTGCGCGAATGGCGGACGGAGCAACGCAGCCTCTATCGAACGCATAACGTCCTGCGTGGAAAAGTTGAGCGCACATGTTGCCCTTGCCTGCGAGTAGGTCGTTCATTTTTTTAAGCTCGGCAGCGTGCTCTTCTACTTGAATATTAAAGAAAGTGCGAGAGCCTTTTCCTTCTTCGTTTACGCTGATTCCGCCCGTGACAATCAAGCCGACTCCACCTTCAAACCTTCTGCCATAAAACGCCGCCATTCTTTCGGCTGTTCCAGTCTCGCCCTCGACTCCGAGGTGCATAGAGCCCATGATAAATCGGTTGGGTAGTGTAAAATTGCCTATTTTTATTGGTTCAAAAGCTGTGTTCATAGTATGTCTCCTGTTGAGTGCTCGTTCTGTCATTTCGAACTAGCTGTATCCAAGTGTGCGCCGTGAGAGGTGACAGTATAATTTACCAGTGGTAAGATATGTTTGAAATATGTCAAGAGATAAATTACCAGTGGTAAATAACTGCTTGCAATTACAAAATAAGTTTTAGAAATGGGGATATGGTAGCAAAGAAAAAAAGCAAATCTAAAAAACAACAATTGGGAGTAGGTAGACCGTTTAAAAAGGATGGAATTACTGTCAGGGAAGATTTGATATTAGCCGGTGCGGAATTATTAAAGACTACTTCGCTAGAAGAAATTTCTCTTCGTAAAGTGGCAGCCAAGGCAGGAGTAAGTCACGTCGCAATGTACCACCATTTCGAAAATAAGAATGCTCTTTTTTCTGCCATTGCCGAAAAAGGATTTCAAAAATACTTTGATTCTTACCAAAAAGAATTACAAAGAACTAACCAGGATTTTATCGGACGATACCGCGCACTTGGCTGGACATACTTTCAATTTATCATGACTAACCAACAGTTTGCGCGCATCATGTTTGGTGGAGTTGGAATGGATGTGAAGTTGCATCCTGCTCTATCAGCCGTATCTCGTCGAACCTATCGGCAGCTACACGAAATTATCCGCTCAGGACAACGACTTGGTTTTATAAAGAAAGGGAATGCACGCGAAAAGACATTAGCCTCTTGGGCGATGATTCACGGGATTGCAATGCTTTACTTGGAAGGCAGGTTGCAAATGAAAAAGGATTTCAAAGAAATGGAAGACTTTATTCAATCGGTGACTGAGTATGCGTATTTGGGGGTGAAGGTATAATTGATACACTGAAAAATTAATTTTCGTCTGCTTGCATTAATATATCGTGGTACAGTACATCACTAATCCAAAAGCCAGCATCTTGCCTGAGAGCATCTAGTAGAGGCATAACTCGTTTTACCGCACGTTTCTGTTTTGCTTTCA
>JANYCR010000163.1 GCA_025360185.1 Leptospiraceae bacterium
CGCCCTTCACGCAAATTTTTATGACGTTGCATTAAAACGGTAATGAACCTTGACTTGAGCGGATTAGGCTTGATCATTTTAGTGTGATGCCAGGGTGGCTCAATGAATTCACCCGGGTTTAACTTGGTCATATATTCGAGATACTGTCTTTCACGTGCTGTCTCCCAGAGATGGTGATCGTGATTGCCGGGAATATATATTAGCTTATCCGAAAAAATTTCTTTTCGACTTTTTGAATACGCTAACTCCAAAAAAGAATCAAACGTCATCACGGCTTCATTTGTATTTGCTAAGGCTAATTCAAATATATCCCCATTAAAAATAAACTTTGCCTTTCTTTTTTTATTCACTGTAGAAATTATTTCTTCTAACACATTCAAAAGTTGAATTAAGACTTCAGATTTTCTTCCCGCCTCAAGCTTACCTTCGGGTGAAGTGTAGGTTAATAGGCTGTTATACGCTCCAAAATGTAAATCGGAAAGACAAATGAATTGTATATCGGGCATGAAAAGACTTTGTAAGAATTAAAGAATTCATGCAAGAAAATTTTACCATGACTAAACTTATTATTAGTCTAGCTAAGAGTTAACAGCAGAGAAGCAGAGGCAGTAGAAATTAAATATTATTGAAAATTGAAAACGATAAGCGATATTGACCAAGGATTTACGAGTATAAGAATTTAAAATTTAAACATTTCAAACATCGCTCAATTAAAAACATTTCTAGTCAGGAAATAGCATGAAAGAACTTATGAAAACGGAAGCAAGAAATTTAAACCTTAGAATGGAGTTGTTTACCTATTTTGGGAATTGACATCATCCAGAAATATTCAGATTATTTCACAAGAATTAAAGGAAGATGCAAAGATTCTTTTAAAGCAAATAGAATTTTTTAAAATTTAATTTTAAGGCTAATATGAGTTTGTTCATGAATAATTACTCTAACGTTACATATTAAAAAGTCTATTATTAAATTATTGCTTTTTTAGAAATATTATTTTCAATGAGCCAATGCAGAATTCATTAAAAGGATTATTGATTTCAATCTTATTACTTGCGGGACTAGCCCTAGTCTTTTCTCAAATCGACATGAATGGGATAGAAGAAATTGGAGCCCTCCTATTTCTAATTCCCGCCTTCCCTATTATTGGTTTACTACTAGGCTATGCAGCCACTAAAATACAAACCAAACGATTTCTCAAGTTATTACTATTAGGATTATTATTAATATACATTACTGCGGTTAGTCTTTCTTTTATCCTGATAATCACGGATGACTCAAAAATGACACAGGGATTTGAAATCCTTTCCTCCGTTTTTTTCCTTGCTACTGTTGGTTTTTTTATCTATGGTATATTTTTAATTCCTATTCTACTATTCGGAATTTATTTTTTAGAGCGCTGGACTAGACCAAAAGAATAATAGCCATTAGCCAAGCTTCATCTTCATTCCATACTTTGGTCGGAGCGTAACAAGTGGTTCTTTTTCTACTTTGTGACCTGGTGTGACTAATGGCTCGTAGACTCTTAGGACAGAAGCCAGAATCATCATAGCCTCCGTAAACGCAAAGTTATTCCCGATACAAATTCTAGGTCCACCGCCAAATGGGATGTAGGCGAAATTGTGTCTCTTTGCTTCATTCTCAGGTAAAAATCTATCCGGGTCAAATTTTTCCGGATCATCCCAAAGCTTTGGACTATGATGCACTGCATACGTGCAAATGGAAACTAAGGAATTAGCGGCTATTTTCGTTTCGCCTATAGTGTCTTCTCCTATTGTATTTCGTTCGATAATCCAGACAGGCGGGTAAAGACGCATAGACTCTTGCAAGACTCTTCCCGTCAAAGGGAGTTTTTCTAAATCAGACATAGAAATATTGCCAGTTGTAGGAATGTTTTTTCTAATTTCTTCGATTACTTTTTTTCTAATATCTTGATGTTCTGATAAAAGATAAAAAGTCCAGGTAAGTGCATTCGATGTAGTCTCATGTCCTGCCAGTAAAAATGTAATCACTTCATCTCTAATTTGCTTTGGACTAAGTCCCTCGCCCGTTTCTTCGTCTCGCGCATAAATGAGAGTATCCAGTAAGTCTTTTACTCTCTCACCAGAATTAATTCGATTAGAAATAATTTTATTCACTACTCCATCCATATCACGAACAGCTTTCTTTAGTCTTAGGTTAGCAGGTGTAGGTATGTACATTGGAATTTTAATTGGAGACTGGATACGCTTTGTTACTCCCTCAAGTGCAATTCCTAAAGAATGATCTACAATATGAGCGTCTTTATCTAGCTTTGCACTAAATAGGGCACGCCCAACTATTCTAAACGTGAGTTGCATCATTTCTTTTGCCATATCGATTTCGGTCTTACCCTTCCATTCCCCGACAATCGTTTCTGCTTCTTCAAAGAAAATAGGAGTAAATCCTTCTACAGAACTTTTCTTAAATGCAGTTTGCGTAAGCCTGCGATTCTTTTTCCACTCAGCCCCTTCACTGGTTAATAAGCCTTTGCCGATCATGATTTCCAATTCTTTATAAAAAACACTCTTCGTATAATTGCTATTATTCTCTTGCAATACATAACGTATTAAAGCTGGATCCCGCAGCAAATACATATCTAATCCGAATAATTTAAAGTGAAACATATCGCCGAATTCTTCAAACTGTGAAACGAAAAATCCAATCGTATCTGTTTTAAGCATAGATGTCTTTCGAAATGCTTTCCATCCGGTAATGCTGGGTATTGGTTGTTGGTTCATTTTTTCATTGTTACAGGAGCGGGAATTGGATAAAGCAAAAAAACTTCTTGCAACTCAAAACTGACTAACCAAAGCTTGACGAATCACCTATAAAACAAAATGAAACTTCGCCTATCGCTAACGCTGTTGCCACTGATTATCATACCGAGCGGTGGAAGGTCATTCGCCGCTCCGCCTTATTTCCCGGCTGGGGTCAATATATCCAAGAATACTCTTTCTACTGAATCATTCTGATCGTATGATTGTTATTATCCGTAACATATAAATACATTCCATCAGATACAACAGCTCTGGGTGTATTAAATCTAGCATTGGAAAATGTAAAATCATTTACATATCCACTTAAATTACTAAGAGGACCTGCAAGCGTTGTAACAACAGCACTGGACACTACTATTTTTCGTATCGCATTATTGCCAATATCCGCTATATATAAATTAACTCCATCTGTGGTTACGCCTTCCGGGGTTCTGAATAATGCAGAAGTACCAGTAGCATTTGTATACCCACTAGAGGAGCCAGCAAAAGCGGATACTGTCCATACTCCGATAGTAGTTTTTAAAATGCGATCCGAATTCTTATCTCCAATGTACAAATTGGTACCTACAAGTGCAAGACCACTTGGAGAGTTTAAACCGGTGCTAACAACTGTCGTAAGAGTATTTGTGCTTAAATCTATTTGGCGAATTGCATCGTTATTATAATCGGTTACATAGAGATTATTATTATATACCGCAAAACCTCTTGGGTCATTCAAGGTCAAAGAAGACGTAAGTATAGTTGTCACTTGAGCAGTAGTCATATGAATTTTTCTTACTGCATAATTTACATTATCCCCTAGGTATAAGTACGTTCCGTCCGTTCCTATGAATCTTGGATCTTTTAATTGCGCACCTGTCCCAAATCCATCGACAAATCCAGCGGTACCGCTACCAGCAAAAGTAGTAACCTCTCCCGTAGACAGGGTAACCTTTCTTATCCTCTGATTACCTCGATCGGCAATATAAAGATAAAATCCGTCTGTTACCATTCCATCGGGATTATTAAAGCGAACCAAACTCGGGGTAGCAGAATCAACAAAACCATTTGTGCCTGCCCCACACGTAGAACTATTCGCACAGGGAGAACCGGTAAATGTAGTTACTCCTCCTGTCAGACTTAGAGTATTGATAATAGTTCCATTTACAAGTGGACCATTCGCATTTCCACTGCATGTGATGCTAATGTTGGTGATATTTGCTGAGGAGATAGTTCCAGAAGAATTTGATAATAGACAAGTCTGCGTAGCTGCATTTGTAAGAATCGTGACCGAATAATTTGTATTATTCGCTAGAGAGGTTGGAAAGGTAAAATTTCCATTAGAGGAAAGCGTTAAATTATCTCCGCTATTATTTTGGATTATAATACTATTTCCACCTGACATCTGCGATAGACTGCCGCCTATTGTAAATGTATTACTATTACTTACGCAAACAATTTTGACTGAACTTACATCGGATAATACTATTTGTCCGGAGCCAGCGCTCACTGAACAAGTTTGAAGACTGGGCTGGGTATACACTGTAACTGAATAAAGTTCTTCGTTTTGTAATTTGCTAGAAAAAATAAAATTGCCATTCGATGAAATAGTGAGGCTGTCCTTATTATTATTTTGTAAAATTAAACCAGATCCAGTAAGACCGCTCACTGTTCCACCAACCGAAAATAAACCGTTTATCGATCCCGAAACAGAACCACTGAATAGATTAAATACTCCCTTGATTTTTGTTTTGGAGTGAAGACAAAAAAAGAACTGATTTGAAAGTAGGATTAATAATAGTAATTTTATAATTTTTAATTTATAATAAGGTTTAAAAAGGAATCTCATAAGAAACCTCACAAATGCAAGTCTAAAATGATAGCTATTAATTTTAGAAATTCTAAAACTATTTTTACTACTTGGTATAAGACTTTCGAAAGTAAAGCATTATTTAGCAGAAAACAGTAGAGATTTTAAAGAATGAACATCTAACTATTTCGATATTTTTTTCATCCAATAACACTTGGTATCGGTTGTTTAATCCTGATTATCCTCTTTTATGTCGACTAAATATTATTTTTCTATACTATCAACAGCATATCCTACTATAACGCTCAATAAATAAAATTGCATCCAGCCAATGGTAAGATCAGAAGACCAACGATAATATTTATTATCTGTTTTAATTAAAAGAAATATGAAAGGCATAAGTAATTGTAGAAAGAAAATAATGAATGTTATCCAGCGCATTAATAATTTTGAGAATGTCTTTTTCTCCGTTAGAGTTTAGGAAAGCGGAACATAGATACTTGTTTATCTTTTAGTCTTAATCTTTTTTAATTTTCGTAAAATCTAAAAAAAATAATTTTAATATCATTCAATTGTTCATACTCAATTAGACTTTAGGGTCTATTTGTAAAGAAATCTATTTCAAACAACTCAGTTACTGTAGATTAGAAGTTAATTGCGATTACCCTTTCTTTTTTAAAATCGAATCAATAGAACTAATTTTGGGTAACCTGTCATAATGAACCAAGCCCAATGATTTATTTGTAACTGCTTTTTTACCATATAAAATGGTAGCAGCTTTATCATAGGCAATCGCAGCTTCTTCTATCGTTGAGAAAATACCAAGGTGATATTTAATTCCGTATTTAGAAATTTCCGCAATATACTTTCTTGTAGAATAAATAAAAGTAACCCCAAGAAAATTTCTTTGATCGAAACGTTTTTGTTTAAATTTTTTAGGATTTAATATTTGCAAATTTTTCTTTTGATTATCTAAACCATTTCCATTCAAATGAGTAACATGAATTTGTGAATCTTTTACCCCCATTATTTCCCTATGCAATAGAATTAATTTTTTTCCATTCTTATACAAAGAACTATTTATATGCCTCACGACTCTGTAAGAATTGCGTCTTTTTATAAAACTCCATTTGAATTTACTTAAGTATTCAAAATCTTCGTCATCCACGATTGTGGAAATATCATGGGCTAATTTAATTATTCTCATATACAAAATGATACGTTGAAAAATTAGAATAATTTAACTTTTTTAAGAAGTTAAATTTACTTTTATCTTGCATTTTTCATGTTTTCTAAAGCGGACTAATGAAATTATCCCTTCATTCAATTATTTGCATAATTAGAACCGCATAATATAGTTCTTGCGACAAATTAGGACATTCTTTTTAATGACCAAAAAAACTATAGATTAATTTAGTACGGGGTAGGTAAAATCTATAGTTTATTTGAAAGAGGCTTGAAATTGAAAAGAAAATCCTTAATAGTATTTATTTTATTTCTTTGTGTACCAATTTATTCTCTTGAACTTATTCTGAAAAATGGAGATATATTTATTGCCGATTTTGTATCAGAAAATGAAACCGTACTTACTATTAAATGGAAAAATGAAGTTTATATCCTTCCGAAATCTGAAATTAGAAGCGTAGACTTAGCAAAATCAGGAGCTAATAAATCTTATCGACCGATTGAATATATCCTTAAAGACGGGAGTCGAGTAAGAGCAATTTTTGTTGAACAAGAGAAAGATACTTTAACTTTAAAATCAGAGCTTGGTTTTTTAAAAATTGAAAAGTCTAAAATAAGTAAAATAGAAGGAGATGTTTCTGAAGATTTTCCTCCACCGCGCGAATTTACCGATAAAAATTATAAAAAATTTTTTACTAACATTGGATTTTATGTAAGCGGAAATGTATTAGCAGGAAATCCTTTAGCGGAAAAACATCCTTATGCCTATGGCGGCGGATTTTATATAGAGCCGGCTTTTTTGCAATGGACAAATAAATTCAGGGCTGGAATTCTTTCTGATTACCAGCAAGCGGTAAATCAAAATAATCCGAACTTTTTAGATTCGTATAACAATCTTATTTATTTGCAATCCCTATCATCCGGAACAAATCTAAGTTATGTTAATTTTATCAATACAGATCAAACCTCTAAATCAAGATTAGATTTCATAAATATCATTCCATACCTTCAATATAGAATAAACCCATCTCGATTTTTAGATTTTTATGTCAACGTGGGAATTGGTACTTCTTATTTAAAACTTATAGATAGGCAAACGTCTATTACAGGTTTCATTCCTGCCGGTTACTTTGCGTTTGGCTGGCAAGGTCTTAGCTTTAATAAAGTAGTTTTACGTATTGGCTGCAAAGCTACATATATCCGCGAATCAAATTCTGGAGTCTTACTCGAAGGAGCAGATATTTCTGTTGGATATATGTTATGAAAATAAAATTATTTGTTTTAATATTTCTATTAATTTTGCTTAATAGTTGTGGTAATAGTACTTTATCCAAAGCAAAGGATCAATCTGATTTAAAATTAGAATATTTTACAATTAATTCCATTAGTTCGAATTCTTTAACAGTGACCTGGGGTTGCTCTTCAGAAACTATTGGATATATGGGTGTTGGAAAGAATGATATAAATAACTACCAATTTAGTCTGTTTCCTTCTAAGACTCATCGAATGACTTTTGGAAGTTTAAATACGGATGAAAATTATTCATATATCGTTTCCTGCAACCAAAAGGTTGAAGCAACGTCTCCAATTCAAAATGTCAGGACTCAAAAATTATCTAGATAAAAATGATAATGATAGGGCTAAATTCGTTTCACCAGGAATCCCTTACGAAGATTCATTGAAAAATGAATTGGGCGACTGGATCCAGTTTGGACGAATTGTGGAGCAACAATATTCATTTGCGCAGGAAGCAAAAGCAAAAAGCCTTGGACGTCAATTTAAACGTGAACCATTACGATTTGCTATTAAAGCAGATGGTAAAACCAATTACATTGCTGTAAAAGATGTGATGAAAGTATTTACAGACAAAAAATTGTACCGTTTTAATTTGATCACAAATCTGGAACAAGAACAATAATAAAAACATAATTCACAGTTTAAATACAACTAGCGACTGTGTAAATTAAAATTAATTGTAATTTTTTAAAAATATGGCAGAAGTAAATACCGGTGATGGTGGCGGTGGTCATGGTAAACATGAAAAGAAACGCGCCAAAAAAGCATCGACAAGAATAGACATGACACCTATGGTGGATTTGGCCTTTTTGCTCCTTACATTTTTCGTATTGACATCCACATTCAATAAACCGAAAACAATGGAGATCAGTTATCCTGACCCCCATCAGCCAGATAAGCCGCAAAAAGTGCACAATGCGATCACTTTCATCATGTCAAAAGACAATAACATTTATTATTACAACGGTGAGTTTTACCCGCCTGCTAATAAAGATGGAAAACCTCCAACCACTCTTATTAAAACAGATTTTTCGAAAGATGGTTTGCACAAATTATTGTTGGACAGATACGCTCCCGAAACTGGAAAATTGAATTTATTGGAAACGAGATACAAAAACAAAGAGTTTGCAAACGATTCGCTTTATAAAGTAGAGCGCAACAAAGTAAAAGGGGATATCAAT
>JANYCR010000199.1 GCA_025360185.1 Leptospiraceae bacterium
CCCAGTCGATAGAAATGATTTTTGTTTCTTGTTCTTTTTCTTTGTAAATGGATTCTGCTTCATCGGATAACGCTCTGGCAAGTGTAGTTTTCCCAAATCCACCATCGCCGTAGAGCAAAAAGAGTTTGTAAAAATCAGGACTGGTTTCTGTAATTTTACTTTTTACTTTGAGCCAGGGATTTTTTTTATTGGTAAAATTCCTGTCAAAATTTTCTCTAAATACACGAATCTCTTCTTTTCTTCCGATCATAGTAGAACTATATTTTCATAGAGGTTGAATAGAGGAAAGAATTTTATTATCATTGTTTCACAAAAGCAATGATTGAGTTCAGGTGAGAGTGCCAGCATTCCCGGAGTTTGGGATACTAATAACTATCCCCATGAAACAATTTCAGGCGAGGCAATAAAGTCACAGTTTGTGCATTGCGGATTATTCATGGAAACCACTCCTTTGCAGCAATGCGGACATTCATTCGTATCCAAAAGTAGTTTGACTTCCACTCCGAGTTTAATTTTACAATGAGGACATTCAGGATTAAATAATTTAAAATCCCACTCACCCCAGCAACTAGGGCAATAACCATTTGGCAATTCAACAATGTTTCCAGTAACTAGAAATCTCTCATAGGAGTCGCCTCCGTCTACACTGTGAGGAGAATCCTTTCCAAAGCAATTGATACCTGTTTCATGAATTTTAATCTCCTTTTCTCTTTCTGAATCAAAAATGCTTAGAGTAAGAAGAAGACTTATCGAATAACGTTCTTGGAGCTTTTGCGCCAATTCCGTTATGCCGTCTTCTATCTCCCTAAGAGCACCTTGCTCGCGTAGGTCTTGAAACTTTTCTGACATGACACTTGCAATAGTATCAAGCTCTTGGAAATTTTCTTGGTTCATAGTAAACCCTCCAACCTTTGTGCCTCAGTGGCAAATCTTAATTAACCCACCGCCGCTTTACATCTCTCACAAAGTCCACCCTTATGGATATCGCGTGTATGCCGCCAGCAACGAGGACATTCAGGATTAGCCGGAAGAGTCACTTCCACTAAGAACTCCTCGTTTTCTGCGGAACTCAACAATGTATGCTCTACTGAATTACCAATCGGTTCAAACTCTACTTGCGAAACTACGTATAACAATTCAAAGTCTTCGCGGGAAAATAATTTTTCTAAAATAGAAGAATTTTTATAGCTCACAAAAAGTTTTGCTTCCAGTGATTTTCCAATTTTTCCATTCTGGCGCGCAGTTTCGAGTGCCTTTTGAACGAGTTCTTTTGTTTCGAATACTTTTTCGAATTTAGCAATCAGGACTTCGTTTTTGTAAACACTTAAGTCAGGAAATTTTTCTAAGAATACGGAAGTTTTTTTCCCATAACTTTCCCAGACTTCTTCGGAAGTAAAACTTAGAACTGGTGCGAGTAATACAACTAACGATTCGAGGATAACGGCTAACGCGGTGCAAGAAGAGCGTCTAGTTTTAGAGTCTCTTCTATCACAATACATTCTGTCTCGGATGATTTCAAAGTAATCCTGTGAAAGTTCACTCACGCAAAATTTTAATACCTTTTGGTAAATCTGGTGGAATTGGAAAGTTTCATAGGATTGTTTCAATTCTTTGGAAAGATTGTAAAGTTGTGCAAGATAGTATTGGTCGATTTCTTCCATTTCTGGGTAAGGAACAGTATCCGCTTGCGTATGACCGGCAAGATTTCCTAATAGATAACGGAATGTATTTCTGATCTTGCGATACTGCTCGCTTACATTCTTGATGCTTTCTTTTCCTATTTTTACATCATCTCGAAAGTCTTGGGAAGAAACCCAGAGACGTAATATATCAGCTCCATATACATTGATAATGTCAGTCGTCGGGTTGATTACATTTCCGAGAGACTTAGACATAGCGTGACCTTTTTCATCTAGCACATAACCATGAGTAAGCACAGTTTTATAAGGAGGAATGCCGCGTAACGCCATCGAAGGCCAGAGACTAGATTGAAACCAACCTCTATGTTGATCCGAGCCTTCTAAATACAAGTCGGCAGGAGATTCCCCTTTGTAATCGAGAACTGCAAAGTTAGAAACGCCAGAGTCAAACCAAACATCTAAAATATCATTTTCTTTGATTACATCTTTGACGTCACCAAACGGCAACTTGATATTAGGCGGAAGCAAGTCTTTTGGTTCACGGGTATACCAGACTTCGATACCTTCTTTTTTCACGATGTCTACAAAGTATTTCACAGTCTCTGGAGTCATGAATGTTTCGCCGTTAGCCAAACGAAAGGCAGGAATTGGAACGCCCCAGTTTCTCTGGCGAGACAAACACCAATCAGGACGATTTTCTACCATCGAGCGGATACGAGTGATTCCCCAGTCGGGAACCCATTTCACTTTGTCGATTGCTTCAAGAGAATTTTTTCGTAAATCTTTTTCGTCTATTTTAAAAAACCACTGTGGAGTTGCCCTAAAGATTAACGGCTTTTTACTTCTCCAGCTATGAGGATATTGGTGATCAAAGGTTGAATAGTGAACAAGAGCATTTTTTTCTTTCAGAAGTTCTACTATCTTTGGATTTGCGTCAAATACCTGTATGCCTTCCATAAGCGCAAACTCATGCGTATACTTTCCGCGATCATCTACAGGACTATATGGTTCAAGCCCTGCGGCAAGTCCTACTCTATAGTCATCCATCCCATGACCTGGAGCTGTATGAACACAACCAGTTCCCGCTTCTAGAGTTACATGATTTCCGAATAGGGGAATCGACACGCGATCGATAAAAGGATGTTGGAATTTTAGTTTAGATAATTCATCCGAAGAAATGGATTTTACTTTTTCTAATTTGATTTCACATTTTGCTTCTACGGATTCTTTTAGTCCATCGGCTAAGATCATTTGTCCGTGATTCTCAGAGGAATACACAGAGTATTCGATGTCTTTGTTAAAACAAATTGCTAAGTTCGCAGGAAGAGTCCAGGGAGTCGTTGTCCATATGAGGCAACTTGTATTAGCCTCTCCAATCACTGGAAATTTTACATAGATAGAAGGAGAGGTATGGTTCGCATACTCTATCTCTGCCTCAGCGTGTGCCGTCGCGAGCGCAATACACCAATATACCGGCTTCTTGCCTTTGTAAACATAACCGTTGCTAAATAAATCTCCAAAGACTTCGATGATCTTTGCTTCGTAATTAGGGCTCATCGTTAGATACTTTCTATCTTCGTCAAAGAAACAAAGAAAGCGGCTTAAGTCTTCGCTTTGTTTGCCTACGTATTCATTTGCATACTCGCGGCATTTTTTTCTAAGCTCGGTCGGGCTTGTATTTGGCGCATCCTTTCCTAGATTTTTTAAAACTTGAACTTCAATTGGAAGACCATGACAATCCCAGCCTGGAATAATATCTGTATGAAAGCCCGCGAGGTGTTTTGATTTTACAATGATGTCTTTTAGAATTTTATTTAAAGAATGTCCCACATGGAAATTTCCATTTGCATACGGCGGTCCGTCGTGCAGCACATACGTCTTAGCCGCAGCGCGGGATTCTCGCATCTTAGTAAAAAGTTTTTCTTTCTTCCATTTTGCGATAGTAGCTGGCTCGCGTTTCGAAAGATCCGCTTTCATCGGGAATTCTGTGGTAGGTAAAATGACTGTTTTTGAGTAAGGATTTTCTTGTTTCTTATCTTCTTTCATACACTGTCATTTTTTTAAAATAGGCTAATATTTCTATTGGAAAATTCTCTATTGATTGTGTAAATTTGCGTAGCGTAATGCCCTATTTATACATGGCTTTTTGCAGGGATAAAACCCACAGCATCTTGCCTAATTTACTCAATTGTCACATTCCTTACAAATAAAGACTATCTCCCTTCAAATTCAATTCCAATTGGGCGATAAAATCGATCCAGGTTAACTTGAATTAGCTGCTTTTCGTTGGTAGCATCTTTGTTAAAAAATAAAAGTTTGTATTCTTGCTTCTTTAAAATTTCACCGGTAGATCCGTATTCTTCTTTTAATAATGTATATTTATTTTTCTTATCCAGGTATAAGTTTTTTGCGTGATCGAATTTTTTCTGGATTTCTTTTCTTTGTATTTCCGGCATATTAGAAATTTTTTCATTTAGCCTATCTTCTAGATTTTTAACCTCTCTAATTCCCGGGATTGGACTTTTGGAAATACTTTGGATAATGGAAATTAGACTCTCTTTGTATATTACTTCGTATTCAAAAAACTTCGAATCAAATAAAAATTTAGAATCTAAACGAAATTTATTATCCGTGTTAGAATAATCTGCTTGAAAGATAGGATTTTTTAATTTATCATACAGATAGATTTTTTTTCGTATAAACGAATTATTCATCTTATCCGCACCACGAACGGTAGTTTCAGAAATTGCATTTCCGATTTCATCATACTCTAATTCAAAGTTTGCATCCGTCGATCTTATCTCTTTTCCATTCTCTAATGTCTTCGCTGAAAGCGATTTTCTTCTTCCTGTTTTGTCGTATTCATAACGATAAATACTTCTTCGTATTTCTTTTCCTTCTTTAAAGTCCATAATCGTATCAATGGTTAAATTTCCGTTCTTATCATAGACTTTATCTACTTCTGCATCTTTCTCTTTTTTCAAAAAAGAAGTTGCATGAATTAGATTTCCAAATGAATCAAATTTGCTTTCTGCTCTAAAACTTTCTCTCTTTATCCCTAACTTTATATAGTAAATCGCTCCTTTTATCATATTATTATTTTGGTCGTATTCGATAATTTCTTCTGTGTCTAAATTAACTATTCCTTCTTCCTCTATATTAACAAATGCAGATTTTATGGATTGGTAGATAGATTTTATCGGGTTTGTTTTTTGGGAAAGATTCTTTTTCGTATTATGCTTAAGCATATTTCCTCTTGTGTCATACTCATAGAAATCTTGTTCGTCTAATATCTCTTTGCCGTTCTCTATTTTATAAGTGGAGGTTAATTGGAGTAATTCCTTTTCATTATATTCAGATACAAATTTATCTATAAGGTCTTCTTTTCTATTTTTAATTTGGTAGCTATAGCCAGTTCTATTTTTTTTATCAGGACTATACGAAAAAATTCGCTTAGTTCGATTTCCGTTGTATTCAAAAATTTGTAAGGCTAGTTTGCCTTCTGAATTATAAATTTCAATTTCTTTAGATTTATTTTCATCGAGGTAAATATCATTTAGCCCGTAAAATTCCTTTAGCTTTTCCTCTTGGTTTTTTCCATCATACCAAATCTTTATTTTATGAATTCCCTTTTTGTCTACATTCGGGTTTCCATTTAAATCAAAGTAAGTGATTTCGGAAGCGCAATCAAAATCCTTTAATTCTGCCCCTCTTAGTCTCCTTACTTTCAAGCATTCTTTGATATAAGAGTATTTATATTGGTGAATCCGATTTTCATCAGAAATTGGATGATGTTTTTTATCTGTTGTCAATTCTCCAAAATGCTTCTTCTCGGAAATATTTCCTTCCTCATCATGGGCAAATGTTAAGTAGGCGATTCCATTCTCTATCCATTTTCGCTCATCGCTCAGATACCTTTCTTCCTGAATTCTGTTTCCTTTTTCATCAAACTTAAAAATAAATTTTGAAAATCCTTCCGCGTTTGCAACGGGCTTATTATTCTTATCCGCATATTCTATTTTCTCTAAACATGCTTTGTAGCCTGTCATAATCCATTTATTCTCTGTCGTTTTTTTATTTTCTGTAAGTCCGATTGTTTTTTCTTTTTTATTTTTTAAGCATTCCCCATTATAACTAAATAGAATTTGGGAAATACCAAATTTATCGTTTGCAACTTGAAACGATGTATCCAGGTTTTTAATAGCTGTATTGTAATTTTCTGAGTTATATAAGTATTCTATCCTGGCAATTCCGTTTTCATTCTGTACTGGCTTTTTATCTGCATCAAACCAGGCGTCCGTTTTAATATTTCCATTCAAATCATGCTCTATTTCATGGATTGCATATGCATTTTTTAAAACCGATTTGCCAGCAGAATCAAAATACTCCTCCCGTGTTACTCTACCAAAGCTACGCTTAATAGTGCTTACCCCTTGAATCTTTAACTTGCTTCCTTTCGCGTCAAAGTATTCTTCGAGTAAAATTCTTCCCTCTTTATCAAATATCTTTCTCTCATATTGGATATTTTTTCTTTCACTATCTTTTCTGTCAGATTCGGTTAATTTGTATAATCCGCTATACTCAAATCCATACTCTTTTTCTATTTCAGATTTTTGTAATTCTCCCATTTTATAAGTAAATAGTTCTTTATTTTCCAGGTTGTATTGAGTTGCTGAATAATTTAACGTCGAGAACGTATTCGGATCCCTGCTAATGTCATACTTCATCCGGTATACGCCTTCGAGACTTTCTGGATAATACTTGTTAGTCCTTCCGTCTCTAACAAAGAATCTTAATTCTTTTCGATTCCAGTCTTTGCTATATCTAAGTTTCGAAAATACATTTCGATTTTCAAGCGTATCATAATAAGCAAACTGTTCAATATTAGCTTCCATTTTATTTTGTAATTTCTCTTCTAGTATAATGGGTCTTCCATAAGTTAAAAGAAAGTCTCCGCGAAAGCCGCGGCTATTGGTTAACAGGTAATTTTTTTGTTTATGCTTTTTTGGATTATTTTTTGCGTATTCTTCGAATTTAGAATCTATATACTCTTTGATCATATCTACAGTAATATACTCAACAGCGTTTTCGTTTTGTATGCCGCCAGCAATTCCTTCTCTCAGGAAAAAACTAAATATACCGCTTTCTAATTTTTTATCTTCAAAGGATGAATCCCCGGGTGCAGCTCCAATAAGCATAACAACACCTTCTGCATCGTCTACGTCTTTGGAAACAGCCTCTTTAAACTCGGACGGAATTTCTTTTTTTATGATTTCCGTTTTCGCTTCTTTATTATTTTTTTCAATTTCACCTGGCTTTGATTTTATAATATTCTTTTCATTTTTAGAATTACTGCTTACTTTATCCGCTTCCGGGTCAGGCAAATCAGATCTACATGCATCAATTAGAAAAACAAGGTTTACTTTTCGGAATTCTTCTGTGTTTGTAAAATTTGCGAGTTCTAGAATTGAAATCCCATTCTTTGGCTTAAACTTATCTCCTTCTTGAATTAAGTCAGTATCTCTTGACGCTAAAGAATTTTCCTTATCCTCTTTGCCATCTGAAATAAATCCATGTCCTGAAAAATACATTAGGAGCAAATCAGGTTTTTGCGCTACGAGTTCTTTATATGTATCCTCAATATTTTTCTTTGTAGGTAAATACTTCTTATCCGGAAATTTTGTTGAATAAGTTTTAGACTTTGGGTCTCTTTCTGAGACGACTTTTCCTTTATCAGTAAGTTTAATTATTTGATCATAATAGCCAACTTGTAAGAAAAGTGTTTCTAGCTTTTCAGCATCCGAAACGGCGTATTTTAAAGTCGAAGTATTTTCGTAGAAGTTTACTCCTACTAAGAAAGCAATACGCTTTTTTTCATACCAGGCTTTTTGTTTTTCATCTTTTGATTGTAGGGGTTGTAATAGAAACAGTATTAGTATAGTGAGAATCCATTTGAGTAACATAGGAAGTGATTATTAAAATCATTTTAAAATTTGCAACTAAAAACAAATTTTTTTTGAATCAAAAATTAATTTCATTAAAACTTTCGGTTACGGTTATTCAACGCAAAATATACATTTACTCCTATCGTTTAGTTTGGATTTGAAGTTTATCTATCAACTGGAAGTTCGAGAGTTTCTTCTACTCGTTGTAAAAATTCAAACTCTTCCGAGTCAGTCCCATCGGATTCTGAAATTGATCTCAGGCTT
>JANYCR010000339.1 GCA_025360185.1 Leptospiraceae bacterium
CTTTTTTAACCGAAAGTATTTCTAAAGCAAAATTTTAATTTGCTTTAGAAATGCGATTTAAGCGAAATGTTACGTTGCCATACAAAATGCGATAAATAATAATTTAAACAAGGTCTACTATGGAAATTATCCCATTACTTCCCGAATGTCCCTGGAGTGCTTTTCTTCCTCCAACGATTAAATACTGCGAAGATAATTTATGTTCATTCATTACGCAACCAGCAAACACATGGTCGAATCTTGCGTTTATCTTGTTAGGGATATACTTAATTATCCTAAACCAAAAAGATAAATTAAAGTACCTTCGTTACGTAGGTCCAATCGCAATATTGACAGGAATTGCTTCTTTTTTATATCATGCAAGTTTTACTTTTCTTTTTCAATTTTTTGACCTATCATCCATGTATCTTTTTTCCACAATGGTTCTTAGTATAAATCTGAGACGTGCTAATTTAATTACTGCGAATAATCAGAGTTTAACTCTACTCGTTCTACTTTTCAGTTCTATGGGTTTATTATACATATTCAAGCCGTTTGGAATTCCAATTTTCGGATTACAAGTATTGGCCGGTTTTTGTTTAGAATTCTATCTATACAAAAAATCAAATAAAACCTGGTCGTATTTTTATTATAAGCTAACTATCGCTGCCCTGGCAATTGCATTTATTGCATGGATTTTAGATTTTAAAAGAATAGTTTGTAATCCCATGAATCATTTACTACAGGGGCATGCCCTCTGGCATATTTTTTCTTCGACCTGTTTTTTATTTCTCTATAAATTTTACAGCCAAAAAGAAATTGAGAAAATTATTTAAGCCAATACGAAGGCTTAACACAAGATAGCCGCACAAAGTCTCGAAGAAAACTTCGATAATTCTTTATCACAGCTTGTTTATTTTCTTTTGCAGGGTTAAATATTCCACGCCTGTGACTCAGCTTTTTTGGATAATCAGGAATATCCGACCAAGTTCCAATCTCTAAAGTCCATGGCAAAAATCTAGATTTACTTTTTCTGATTTCAATTAGATTTCTGTATTCTAAATAAAATTTATCCCAGAGATCACCGTGGGTTGTATACGTTTCACTCTGGGGTCCGTATTCATATTCTTTGTGTAAATTATTTTTCTTCAAATGCAAAGCCATTTTCTTATAAATATTTTCATCAGCACAAGCTTCGTGAGAAAAGGCAAATGGCCACCAAACATGATCCACCGTTCCAAATCCTGAATGAATATCAATAAGAGGCATGATAGCGGTTTTATTAGAAAAGAAATACTTATTCACAAATCTATTTACAATTCTAGATTCTGGCTCTAGATGATTTCCTCTGTAGTAAGGAAGTTTAGGACTTATTTTATGACCCCCGAAAAAGAAAGGAGCATTCACTGCTTCTATTCCTGAATTTCGCATTAGATCAATTCCTGCTGGATTAGAGCGAGAAGTCTTTGCAATGCCACCGGGATTAATCATAGGCAAACATACAATACCCACATTCCCCTTAAATACTTCAGGAAAAAAGTCTTTATGTTTATCACTAACCAAAAATTCTAAAAAATCTAATGCAACTCTTACGCCTATCGTTTCAAGTCCATGAACTCCAGCTACTATACCTACTGGATTTTTTTTTATAGCCGATTTCGCTCCGATTTCTAAACAATAAATCGGAAACCGAAAATTATCTTTCGTTTTTCTGGAGAAACCAATTTGCGATAGACGAACAAACTTTCCCCCATCTTTGGCTATTTTGAAAATTCGATTTTCATATCGGTTTAATCTTCTAAGTCCTTTTAACATACTTAAGAAGAATTAGAGATAAATATTATTACATGTACATTACAAAAAAATGAAATTAGTCCGAAAACTACCCTGTAAGATGATTAAAAGTTATCGATATAGAACTGAAATTTTATTTTAAGTAACTCACCTTACACAAAAGAGTAAAACTATGGAATATTTTCTTAAGTTAATAATATTAGATAAATCTAATGAATTAATAGAATCAATAGCCCGCGGTAGCGAACCCACCGTTAGGTGTACCCCATCTTCAGCGCTGGGCACGCTGGTCGCTCAC
>JANYCR010000236.1 GCA_025360185.1 Leptospiraceae bacterium
GGAATTGGGCTAGAAATTTCTCTACTGAACTTCTGGTTGATTTTGAGAAGCTTAATCTTATTTTGTAGGGTAGACCTAGGAATCCCAAGTTCATCAGCTGTATGCGAAATGTTCTCATCGTTTCGTTTGAGTTTCTGGAAGATGTAATGGCTTTCTATTTCTTCTATTAGCGTTTCAAGCGGCACATTCATATGAAATGCTTCTTCTACTGAAGGAAAAGTAAGTCCACCTTCATTCATTCGGTTCATTCGATTTTGCGGGTCGATGAAGTGATAAAGGAATCCACTAATAGTCTGGTCATTTTTTAAAGTAATAATTCTTAAAACTAAGTTCAAATCTTTTACGTAGGCTTGGATAATTGGAACGATGGACTTGCGAGACTCTACATCGAGCTCGTGAGTTTTGAGGTAATTGGCAAATAAATCCTGGTTTAATTCGCGAAAGTATTTTTCCGTATAGCTAATGGAATCGCGGAAAATGCTTCGCGCGAGAATGTCTATTTCAAATTTTTCATTGTAGAATGTGGTTACACCTTCTTTGTCGGTAGCAAAGAGTGCGTCTGGAAAGCTGGCAAGAACCATCGACATGAATTTATAAATAGCTGTTTTATTTTCTCCCAGACCCTCCCCTTCTTGTTCTATATTTTCTGTCTTGATGGAAGGGGATTGGTTTGTTAACTTCGAAATTTCTGCAAGAAAGCGAGGCTTTTCCCATGTATCTACTTTTTGTGAAAGAGTGTTGATCACAGGAATGGTACGATTATTTTGAAAATAGTAGATTACGCCTTCAGTGATATTGAATTCCAAAAATTGCTCTGGAATTTTTTCATATTCTTCTGTTGTAGATGCGACATCCGCCATTTCCATTAAGACTTTCTCTTTAGAGATAAGACCAACGATGTCGGAGTTTTCGTCCACAACAGGAAGATGGCTGACAGGAGTCACCATAAAATGTTTGTATATCGATTCTATTTTCATAGATGGGTTATATACTAATGCCATAAATAGCGAAGCGTTTTCAAGCTTATTTTATACTTTTGATTGGATTTGCTGTTTTGCTCTCTTTGGTATCTTTTGTTTCTTTGGCTGCTGGCGTATGCGTTCCGGCTGGTAGTGGGGTATCTGATTCTTTTGCAGGTCCAAAAGTTTTAGAAAGATTTGCAAACTTCGGAGGTAATTGATATTTCGCATTATCGAACGCAAGCACTGTGTAGTTTAACGCACGCTTAAAAAGTTGAATTGCATATTGTAAATTTCCATCGCGCTCAAATTTTGTGGCATTTGCAAAGTCTGCTTTTGCAATTGTATAATATTCGGAAGATTTTTCTTTTGTAGTAGTGAGTGCTATTGTTGGCTTAGATTTCTTATCCGCTTCTTTTTCTTCTGCATTGGTTACTTGGGAAGAATAAGCTTCCATTAATTCTTTTGTCTCAGTACTAATGAACGTTGTATAATCTTTTTGGAAAGCGGCTAACTTTGCTTCGCCTATGGAAAGAGTTTTCTTGATTTTTTCTTTCTCACCAGAGCGATAAGTAGTGTCTACTTCACTCATCATATCTTTTAACCCTTGCAGGTCTTTGGTTAGTTTTTCTGAAGTAATGATTTCTTGCATAGAGATTAGAAATTTTGCTTTCGAGTCAAAACTCTTTTTTCTATCTACGATATTTGCTTTTGAATTGGCGGAAATGCTGAATGTAAAAAATAGTAAGCATAAGTAAGAGAGAGTTTTATTCATTTGATTATTCCTTTTTTTGGAGTGAGTCCACGGGAGGGTTTGAATTTGGATTTACCGGTGGTGGATTTGTTATTGTAGTTGATTTTACTGGTTGTGATGTTCCGGCACCAGTTGCAGGAGCAGGTTTCGCATTGCTATCCGGTGTGACGGGACCAGGTGAGTCCTTGCGGATAACATTATTTGTCTCATCTAGAATAGAAATTCGGTTATACGTAATAATTGCATAACAATCATCTAGAATTTCCATCAAGTCAAGTGTTCCAGAATTATTTGCTTTAAATTCATAATCAGTCGCACCTTTAGGTCTAGGAAATGTGACTGTAGTAGAAATTTTACCTTCAATGATTTTGTTTTCAATGAAATTTCTAAGCGTGACTTTTATGTATTCATAATCATTTACTTTTCCTTCGTTGACAGAATTTTGCAATTCGCTCAGAGATTGTTTTTTGTAAGTGTTCTTATCTTCGTTGGGAGTTTTAAAATTTATTAAGGCAAGAATGGTAAATCTCCTAGCTCTTCTGGACGCGCGAAATCCATCTTCATAAAGAGAAATTTTATTTCTAAACTGGTAAGGTGATTGATTCCATCCGAGTTGGTAGTAGTCTTCAGCGATTTTTAATTCGCGAAAAGCAAGTTTCATTAAGTGCTTGGAACTAACGTCATTTGATTTAATAATTCTCTGCGCAGCATAGGCAACTAAAACACGGCTATGCTCTGTATGCCGCTCTAATGCATCTTCGTAAAGCTCTTTTATTTTTCCCTGTGCTTCTTTTAAAGGCTTATGTGCTTCTCCATAATCTCCGCGAAAGTATAAAAGATTTCCCTCGAAGTCTTTCTGATTTGCTTCTAAAAACTTCGTATAATAGAATGAATCGTCTTTGTCAATGATTCTCTTTGCTGCCGCTTCCGGTTTAATTTTCATATTCGCATAGTCAGAAAGTTTTTCTGGTTCAGCTTGCGGCTTAATCAAATTACTCAGAACAATATTTACGAATTCAAAATGGATTTTGTTTTCATTGATCAAAACATTTAAGTTATCCATATCCGGAGACACGGGAAGTAAAGAAGTGGTTGCCATACATAGAATTAGAAGCAAGATTATACGTTTCATTTCATACCTGGTTGCAATGGTTTTGTCTGTAGGTGTCGGCTTGCGCCGAGCTGACACATTTAAGTATCGGACAATTCCACCTGATAAGAAAGTTTAAAAAACGAGCCATTTTCAGGAATACATACGTATTTCCCATCGAAAAGTAGAATTTGGGGATACGCGTAGACACGGGAATTGGAAATGAGATAGTTTGCGCACACACCTACGGATTATACAATCAGAATTCAATGATTGGGAAATTATCTCTTGATTAATTCAAATGACCATAGTGAAATGACTATAGTTAGAGTAGCGGAGTGAATAATGGAAATTGCAGCAGGAAAATTTAAAGCACAATGTTTGAAAATCCTTGAGGATGTAGGAAATCTATATCCCGAATTGACTATAACAAAGCGCGGTGTTCCTATGGCTAAGTTGGTTTCAGTAAAACAAAATTTTAAAGTATCATCTTTCGGATGTGCTAAAGATTCTATAATTTTTGTTGGTGATATTATAAGTCCGATAAATGAAAAATGGGCTGCTGATGAAAACTGATTTATTGCTTGATACACATGCTTGGATTTGGCTAGTCAGTGGAGAATCAAAACTAGTTAAGACGGAATTTTTCTCTTTATTAGAAAAGCGAGAGAATGTTCATTTGCATCTATCTGCTATTAGCCTCTGGGAAATTTCTATGCTTGTTTCAAAGGATAGGTTAAAACTTAGTATGAACACTCTCGATTGGTTGAAAACATATTTAAAAAAGTCGAATACGCAGGTAACGGCAATTAATCCTGATATAGCTGTTAAAAGCACTGAGTTAAAAGGTTTTCATGGTGATCCGGCGGATAGATTAATCATGGCAAGTGCTATGCATTTGTATGCAAAGATTGTTACTCATGATAAATTGATTCTGAGTTTTTGTAAATCTAAGAAAATAAGTTTTTTAAAAGTCTGAGTTTTAAAGTAGAAATATTTATTTGGTATAATACTATTAGACTTGTTGGTAAATAAAACAGAGAGATTAACTTCACCCGCGCTCTGCGCGGGTGAAGTCACTTATTCTCTAATTTGCCAACAAGTCTATTATCCCCAAATTTTTACTATTCTGCTTTCCGTAAAACTAATTCTGCGACAATTTTCTTTTCCGGGTCAAGAGCGGTTACATGGTCGTTGACTTCGTAGACAAATATATTTCCATCTAAAGAGGTAATGCCCTTTTGGATTACAGAAAGCCCAACGCCGAAGCCTAGCTCTTCTAGAAAAAAACGTTCGTCGTAGATTCTATTGATTCTAAAGAATGGCTCGAAGATTTCATTTTCATATTCAGAGGGAATTCCCCGGACGCCTCTTGTGACTTTAGTAATTGAGTTCATAAGTAATAGGGACAGCCCATTACTGGAGTAGCCTTTCATGATAAAAATATTCGAATTATCTGGGGAATATTTGTAGGCATTGATAAGAAGCTCTCTAAAGCTTAAGCCCAATAACTCGCTATTTCCGAATACATCATCTTCATGAGTGAAGCTACTATGAATTATGCGATGATTTTTTATTTTTCGAAAGTCTTCGGTCTTAGCAATGGAGTTTTTTAGAATTTCCATTATCCTTTTTGCCGTTATCCGTTCTTTTTCATATTCTTTATCTAGGAGATATATCATATTATCCAGTCTATCTTTGATAAGTCTCATATACTCTGCATTCTGAACTAGAGAAGTCATCAAGTTAGCTTTTATTTTATAAGAATCCCCGTCTGGTTTCTTACTCATTTCCATTAAGTCGATGGTGGAAAGTGCTGCTCCCATTCCCATGCCCTGAAAAATAGAATGAGATAATGTTTCGATGATTGTTTTTCCTAACGCGTATTTAGAATTGTGATTTTTTCTTTGCTGCCAGATAAACCATTCCAGGTCTCTTTTATAAGTGGCGTCTTCTTTACGAATTTTATCATTGATAGAATGAATTTTTTGGTAAGTTTCTTTTGCGTTTGTTACTGCTGATAAAAGTCTTTCGAATCCTTCTCCTTTTTTTACAAATGTGAAGATAAGACCTGTTTGCCTTTTATATTGTATATCAATTGTATTTTGTTCTGAATGAAGAATGATTTGGGCTTCTACTCCAATTTTTCGAAGTCCCCGTAGTAAGTCATTTCCTATTCCTGTCGAATCAATATCTATAATAATGACTTCAGGATTATTCATTACTACAATTTGCATCGCCAAAGAATTATTATCCGCAGTGATGGTTTTGTATTTACTTTCTTCGAATAGGTTTTTATATTTCTTTAAAAGAATAGGGTCTTTATCAATGATAAGAATATCTATACTTTCGGAGGTTTCTTCCATCTTAATCATCAAGTAAATCTTTTACAATTTTAATTAAATCAGGACCTTTGAAGGGCTTTACTATCCAGCCATTTGCCCCAGCTTCCGTAGCTTCTTTTTGAATTCCCTGCTCTGACTCTGTTGTTAAAACTAAAATAGGAACTTCTTTGTTTAACTTTCTAATTTCTTTTATGAAAGTAAGTCCATCCATTTCTGGCATATTTATATCTGTAATAATGAGATCTATCTTTTCGGATTGAAATACGGCTAATCCCTCTTGTCCGTTAGTCGCCATAACAGAGTTAACATCAATAATCGAGAGTGCCAGGTTTACTGTATCTCGCATAAAATTAGAATCATCTACAATTAAAATCATTCTTACTCCTAAGTATCATATATTTTTTCTAGATCCAAAATTTGAATTAACCCTAATTCTGAATCTAAGACATGCGATGTCAATTGGCATCTTTCTTTATTCAAATAAGAACTAGCATTTTTTAAATTATAAAAATAGTCTTGTATTACCTCTGTGATTGAGTCTACAATAATAGAAAAATGTTTGTTGTTTATTTTTAATCTTACAATCATTTCCTTATTTTGGAAGGTTCTTTTTTTTTGATCTAGTAAGATTCCTAGATCATAGACAACGCTAATTTCTCCACGGAGATTAGCGATTCCTGCAATATGAGGCTTGGCAAAGGGCACTGGAAAAATTTCCACATCGGCTTTTGTTTCCAAGCAGTTTTCCGTATTCACTCCAAATAAAGTATCGTTTAGAGACCATACTAGGAGTTGAATAGATGAATTTTCTATTGAAGGAGTTCCCATTATAGCGCCCCTATTTTATTTTGCTGTAGAATTTTGGATATGCTAATATGCAGAGCAGTTTTATTTTCTATGCTACTAATCCCTTGTACAAACTCATTTTTTATAACATTATTTTCTTTTATCTCGATGGAATCAAACATATCTAGCAAATTATGAATTGGTATTCCAAAAGTTGTTTCTCCGTCTTGTATGATAAGACAAAAAAGATTTTCAGGATAATCTATTTGGTTTAGATTAAAAAATGTTTCCAAGCTGAAACTGGAAATTAAAGCTTCTTCAATTTGGATCATCTCTTTTTCAAACACATATTGAATTTGTGATTTTTGGATTTGCCATACATGTGAAATTTCAGATGCATCAACCAAAAAAAACTGGCTAGAGATTTCAAATGCTAGGTAATTATTATTAGCCACTCTTTTCTTTTGTAAATCAATATTTAAGACTATATCTTTTTCTAATTGTAGTTTTGAAAACTTAATCAATCCCTCAGGCTCTAAAAGTAAAATGGCACTCCCATCCCCGGCTAAAGTAGTTCCTCCAAATAGTTCAATATTTTTTAATTGGTTGGGCACAGGCTTTAGAACAATTTCTTCAATTGAGACAATATGACTGAAGCAGATAGCGAAAGTCTTTTCTTCAGACTTGATGATTGCAATATTTTCAAATTCAGTTTCTTTTTTATTGTCAGGAAATAATAATTGACCTAAGTCTATAAGAGGAATTAGCTTCTCTTCCTGTTTATAAATTTTATTATTATCAATATTTAATATATACTCTGGATTATATTTATTTAACTCTACTATATGTTTTTGTAATAATGCGAATTTATTTCCTAGAACAGAGATTATAAACGCTGACATTACGCTTAACGTTTGCGGAATCGTTCCCCGAATAGTTGTGCCTTTTCCTAATTCGGTGCTGATCTTAATACTTCCTCCAAATTTTTTAAAATTTGTAAGAACGACATCCATTCCTACTCCTCTACCAGATACTTCTGAAACTTGCTCGTTCGTAGAAAATCCCGGAAGAAAAATTAAATCTGTAAATTGATCTTCCGTTAATGCCAAGGCTTCTTCTTTAGAAATTATTTTTTTTTCGAGAGCTTTCTTTTTTATTTTTTCGAAGTTTAATCCTCTTCCATCATCTTTGATTTCAATTACAATATTTCCTCCCGCAAGAGAAGCTTTAAAGAAAATTTCTCCTTGCGGTTTTTTACCGAGTGAAATTCTTTCTTGGTTCATTTCAATTCCATGGTCTATTGAGTTGCGGATAATATGGAGTAATGACTCAGTAATCCCTTCGATTACGATTTCATCTAGCTCAATGTCATGACCTTCTAGATGCATTTTAACATCTTTCCCAACGGTCTTAGAAGCGTCTCGTGCTACTCTTTGCAACCTAGGAAAAATCGAATCTAATTTTTGGAGGCGAACTTTCATTAGCCGGTTGTAGATAGTGTTAATGAATTGACTAACACGACTCATTCTAATTTCTTCTTCTGAATCTTCTTCTAGATTTAAACTTCTAAAAAGTTGATTCCTGGCAATTACTGCTTCACCGGCGAGATTAATCAAGTCATCAATAACCTTGGTGGGGACTTTTAAATAAGAATTAATTCTCGCTAATTCCTTAACCGTTTTTGTTTCCGTTACTTTGCTTTTGATGGAGTAAAGTGGCTTTATTTTAAAATAGGGTATACTGTTTTTTTCTAAAAAAATTTCTGGATGTTCTTCGGTAGTGATAAGGATGGAGTAAGGGAGGAGATATTTTTCTTGGTTCGAAGATAGGCTTGCAATTTCTTCGATATTTATACGCTTTAATTGAATATTTGATTCGATAAAGTTTATTTTTTGAATCCATTCGCTAAGCGTTAAATATGTGTTTGCCGCAAAATTTATATCTACTAAACTTAGAAATTTATTTTCATTCTTTGCAGTTTCTATGAAGAAAGAAAAATCTTCCTCATCCTTTGTATCCTCTGTTCTTATTTCTGAATCATCCCTATTTAAAATTTTCTCTAATGCGATAATAAGGTCTTTTATTTCATAGGTTGCTTCGTTTTTTAAATCCAGGATCATTGCTTTCATCCGATCTATAGACTTTAAAATAATCTCTATCATTTCTGTTTTCAGATCCATTTCTTTAGATCTGATTCTAGAAAATAGAGTCTCCAAGCAGTGGGAAATACCTCTTAGCCTGTCCATTCCAACCATTGCAGAATTTCCTTTGATTGTATGGATTGCTCTAAATATAGAATGGATGATCTCTGGATTTTGTGAATTTTCTAATTCTAAAATGTCCGATTCAATTTTTTCAATCAGCTCTTTAAACTCAGTTTCTAGTGTTTCGAATAAATCGTTTGCGCTCATTGTTCTTCCTCGTTTAGTTCGATGGAATATCTCAGGTTGCCTGTGTTCAGGCTTAATAGTAAATCGGATAGCTTGGATGGAACTATGAGGGTAATAGGTATTTGCTTTTCATTTACAGTTTTAATTAGGCTAACTAGAAGTCCTGTAAATTCAATTGAAATATCTTCTAAATTACCGAAATGTATTTGGATCGAATAATCTAACGGAGCCAGAGATAAAAAATCAGCTAGGCTACTTACTAGTTTGGATGTTTGGCTAGAAACATCTTCGCTAGATAAATACATTTTTGTGATTTTAGATTTGTGTTTTTGGATTAGGTTCATTATCCGCTCAAGAGAAATAGACCATTGCTTCTTTTAATACAATAGATCTGTTATTTAAGGATTCACTTGTTGCAGTCAACTCTTCTGAAGCAGCAGCATTGGTTTGAGATAATTGACTCAATTGATTGATGGAAACGCTGATATGGTTTATATTGGTTGATTGTTCATTTACTGCGGCAGTAATTTCATCTAATAACTCCGAAACTTTTTGCACATCAGGAACGACCGTATGAAGTAGGCTCGCAGCATTTTCTGCAACTTCCAAACTTTGATTTGTTAGAGATTTAATTTCCTGTGCGGCTTTTTTACTACTCTGTGCAAGTTTTCGAACTTCGGTGGCTACTACCGCGAAACCTTGTCCATGCTCTCCTGCTCTGGCTGATTCGATAGTTGCATTTACAGATAAAAGATTTGTTTGCGAAGCGATTTCTTCGATAATGCTGATTTTATCTACTATCATCTTCATTGCTCTCAATGTTTCTGCCACTGCATTTCCGCCTTCTTGGACTGTGCTTGTAGTTTTAATTCCAAGCTTGTTGGTTAAATTTGCATTATCCGCTGTATGCTTAATGCTAGAAAATAGTTCTTCGATTGCAGCAGAGGATTCTTCGAAGCTTGCAGCTTGTTCATTTGCGGATGAACTAATACTATCGGCGGCAACTGTAATTTCTTTTGAGCCATCAGCAATTCCTACTGCAATATTATTTATATCGTGGCTGGTTTTTAAAAGGGATTTGATTATGACAATGCTGATAACAAAAGAGATTATTATTCCAGCGAGTATCAATATGATAAATATAATTGTTAATTTTCTGAATAGGTTTTGAGCATCTTTGTATTCTTGTTCTGCAACAACTAATTGTAAATCTGTGAGTGCATTCATTGAAGAAGCAATTGAATCATAGATTGGATAGGAAAATTCTAATGCGAATTCGTTTACAGATTTCAAATCTTTTTTTTCATAACCACTAATTAATTTTTCAATTGACTTGTCCCCAACGATCATTGCATTTTGTGCAATTGCCATTAGCTTCTTCTCATCTTCAGTTAAGAAGGTCTTAAGATATGCCTCCCAGGTGGTGCGGATTTTTGCCTTAGCCTGTAAAGTGTCTGCCAGGGCTTTTTCCATTGGAATCAAATTTCTTCTTATCTTACTTACATTGTTAACGGTTATGTCTGCATAGCTATCCGTAATATCTTTCAATTGTTTCAGAACAATTACACGGTCAAGATAAACCGTTTCCATTCCTTTATTGATTTCATGCATTCCTATTAGTCCTGCAATAGAAATTAGAATCATAGTAAATGCACTAGATGCAACTAATACATAGAGACTAGCTTTGGCTTTTGTATCTTTAAAAAAATTGGACATAAACTCTCCTAACAAGTAAAACAATTATTCAGCTTATTTACTCTTCGTCATGTTCTAGATAGAAATTGAATATGAATTGAAACGGAATGATAATCTGATAAATATTGATTATCCGCTTACTGAAATAATCTTTTCGTAAATTCGATTTCTCAATCTTCCTCTTTCCAGGTTACATGGTGATGTGATCCGTCTTTTTTCTTAATCTTATGTTTTACGATGCATCTAACAGTATTCATATCGAACTTTACTTTGTAATCTGCTTTTGCTTCCTGCATATTTAATACGATACCGATTAAATCAACTGTCTCATGAGAAGTCGATGTCCAGTAATTGCCTTTACCATTATTCGGAAACACTATTGCATTCACTTGGTGGATTGAATCTGAAGATAATAGGCTTAGAATTTCTTGCGAAGTAGGTAGAGTCCAATGTTGATTAGCCAATGAAAGTTTCTCACAGTATCTCATTGCAATGAGCCAATTCGTTGACTGTAATTCTCCGTCGCATTGGGAGTTTACTTTTTGTCCCATACTACATTTTTGCCAGGTAAGTTTTGTTTTTAAATCTGTTATAGTTCCGTTTCCGTTATCTTTAAAATCATTAGATCGATTTAAAGCCAGTTCTTTTGTTTGAAAGCATGCGATAAAGAAGGTAAAAATAAAAAATGCAAAGCATTTGAATCTTAGATGTCCCATGATGTATCCCACTCTAATAGATATTTTTTACTATTTCCTATATAAGCGGCTTATCATAGTTAAATGAATTTATTATCCTAAATAGGTAACCTTTAGTAAAGATAAATCATCCATAAGCGCAACATCATTTTGAATCCATTTAACGGTTTCTTCTAAATTGCCGTTACCATTTTCTACGCAAGTTAAGAATCTTCCTTGGTCTTCATTTACTTTTGGTTTGCCTAACGTATGAGTTCCGATAATTACATCATCCCTTCCGTCTGAACCCAAAATCATAATATCTCCAGGGATTAATTGGAAATTGCTGATTGAGACCTTTGCCTTTTGTGGATCGGTAACGGGGAATCCTAGTTTGTTATAATTCTGCTCTTCATTTATAAAACTGGCTTTTCCTTCTCTATATAAAACAGGAAAAGGATGCTCTGCATTGATGAAATACAAATTACCTGTATCCTCTTCTATTATTCCAAGAACCATAGAAACCATCATTAGCCCCTCAAAGGTAAGAAATGTTTGATTGAGTTCATGGTAGGTATTGTAAATCCATTCATCGGGCATTACGTTTTTACCCCATTTAAAACTACGCATTCGCTCCATGATGACCTCGAAAGCAGTTCCTAGAACAATCGCTCCACCTGCACCTTGTGTCGATTTTCCCATTGCATCTCCATTCATAAATATAATAAAAGATTTATTCATGAGTTTGACATTATGCGCTATATTGATATCTCCACCAAGAGTATTTGGTTTTCCTCTAAAATTAAATTCCTTTTTTTGTTTTAGAAAAAATTCAATTTTTACTTTCTCGCTAATTACTGAATTGCGACCCAGTGGTTCTATCAAAAGAGATGTTAAGTAATAATCCCCATCTTGTTGAAATTTTAATTCATTAATTTCGCCTAACGTTCTTGTAAGATGCTCTGTTCGCTCGTTTACTTTTTTTTCTAAATCTTCATTGAATAGAGTTAATTGTTGGTTGGTTTCGATTAGTGTGGTTAATAGCTCTTTATTTTGCATACGAAGAGTGAAAACTTCCATCGCATTTTTTAAAGTTACAAGCATTTCTTCTGGTTGAAATGGCTTTGTCATATAACGGTAAATTTCCCCCAGATTGATTGCTTCAATGACCGTTCCTATATCTGTATAACCTGTTAGTAAAATTTTAATTGGATCAGGATAGACAGTTGCAATTCCCTTTAGAAATTCTACTCCTGTAGTCTTGGGCATTTTTTGGTCTGTCAGGATAATTTGAATTTGCTCACTCTTTAGTATTTCCATCCCTTCTTCGGCTGAGCTTGCTAAGTGAATGTCGAAATTTTTTTTAAAGAGGTATTTAAAGCTAATTAGGTTTTGCTCTTCATCATCAACGTAGAGTATTTTACTGGTTACCATAGATTAATTTTTACCGTACTATATCCCTTACAAGAAATTTTTGTTCTATGATGAATAAAACTATTTGTTTCTGGCTTCATATGAATTGAGTGCCTCGGCTAACGTTACTTTCATTTCACTCATTTCAAATGGTTTTGACATACATTTGTAAATTTTGTCCAAGTTTACTATGGATGGATCGTTATAACCGGTTAATAGAATACGAATAATATTTGGATGTTCGTTCGATACTAGCTCTAAAAATTCCATTCCGCTCATGTCTGGCATTCTTTGATCGGAAATGACAACTTGGATATCTTCTTCCTTTAAAGCTTGTAATCCTTCAGAGGCAGAGTTTGCTAAGATAATTTTAAAATTCTTTTTGAATAAATATTTAAAGCTAGTGAGATTTTCCATTTCATCATCAACATATAAAATAGTTTTAGTGTTCATTTTCGTTTTCCTTAAATCGGTAAATATACTTTAAACTCAGTGCCGATATCTACTTCACTGGTTAATATCATTTTGCCTTTGTGTTGTTCAATAATTCCATAGCTGATAGAAAGTCCAAGTCCTGTTCCCTTTCCAATCTCTTTAGTTGTAAAAAATGGCTCAAAGATTTTACTTTGTACTTCAACTGGAATTCCACTGCCTGTATCGCGAATCGAAATAAAAATGCATTCCTTTTTAAAATCAGGGCATCCAGTTGGCTTATGTAATGTCTTTATCGTAATTGTCCCCTGTCCTTCAATTGCCTGGATGGCATTAGCCAGTAGATTCATAAATACCTGGTTTAATTTTCCGAGAAAGCAGTTTACAAGTGGTAGCCGCTCATATTGTTTTATAACTTCGATTCTATCACTGTATTGATTGTGCAGTAGTATCAATGTAGAGTCTATATTTTCATTTATATCGGATAATACTGGTAAATCGCTATCTGATCTAGAAAAGATTCGAAGGCTTTTAACTATATCCGCAGTTTTTTTTGCGCCAACTTTAATATTATTGGATAACAAGGTTACTCCTTCAATGGTGTCTAAAAGATTAATACTATCTTTTAATTCTTTTACTTCCTCTAACTTGTCCTGAATATTTTCCGGTGTTATAGTTTCATAAGTTTTTATAACATCTATTAATTCATTAGCCAACCTTTCCAAAGAAAGTATGCTTGAGTTGATATAATTGATAGGGTTATTGATTTCATGTGCGATACCTGCTGTTAAAATACCGAGTGAGGCTAACTTTTCCGATTGGATAAGTTGCGACTGAGTTTCTCTTATTTTGTTTTCTGATTTTTTTCGTTCTGTAATGTCTCTAGTTACAGTAATAAGATGTGGGATGTCTTGCAATGAAAAGATTTTGCCGGATATTATAGCTGTAAAGATAGTTCCGTCTTTTCTTCGAAATTCTACTTCAAGATTATCAAAGTAATCTTGTTTTTTCAATAACTCATGAAGTTGTAAACGTTGTTTGGGATCAACCCAAATATCAATCGATGGCTTCCCAATAATTTCTTCTTTTGCATATCCGGTCGCTTTGATATA
>JANYCR010000259.1 GCA_025360185.1 Leptospiraceae bacterium
CAAACATAACAGACTTTGTATTGAGAGTAAATCCAGAAGAAACAAATTGAGATTTGAGAGAAGTTCTGTTGAATTCAAGTTTTTTAGGAACTGCTCTATCATCTGCATACTGAATATTCGAAAGTTGTAAAACCATATTCAATCTATAATTAGGATTTGCACTGAATAATTTATCAGAAATCTTATAAGAGAAATTTACATTAGAAACCATGGATTCATAGCTAGCAAGCCCTGCGTCGTTTCCTGCCATACGCAGTGATAAATCAAGATTGAGACCCATATTCTTTTTTAAATAAACAAATACTACCCCGGAAGTTGTATTTGCCATTCCAGAATTTGTCTGCCAGAGACTTGGCATCCTAGAATTAGTATCTCTTGCATAATGGTTATTATCCGTTATAACATTTGTTCGATACGCTACGATTTCAGTATTTTCGGAAGGTTTTATAATAACCTTACCGGAGCTAAGATTCAACTGTCCAAAAAAACTAGACTTGGCTAGAGGTTCAAAAAGTTCGGGAATAAATTTAATAGGAGCGCCCTGTCCTGGTAGTAAACTTACTTCGAAAGGGTAATTGAATGGAATTACGATAGCCTGTGAGTAATTAGATCCATTTTCGAAGTTGTGAGAAATCATCCAAGGTGATTGTTCATTAGAATCAAACTTTTTATTGCTTTGGATACTTGTAGTCAGGTTCTCCGAGAATAGCTCAGTTAAGAGAAAAATAGAAGCAAATGCTAGAAATTTAAGTAGATTTGATTTCATTCGTGAAGGCTATTCCCCAAAACGCTTAGTACATTAATTGCTAGCGATATTTTTTTCCTGACGCCGAAAAAACGCAATAGATTTTTTTATGAAAACTTCATTAAAAAAGAAAAACATTTACTTGTATAAAGCCCGAAAATAAATAAGAAATACCTATGAATACTAAAGTTGATAAATTTGGCGAATGCAACGTCCCTAATCCGGCTGGCTACGAATTTTATACGAAAGAAAATTCTGTTGTTATGTACCAGTCAACCTTTGAAAATCCAGAAAGCATACATTCCTCTATTGGTGATACACCAATTTGTTTTGAGCAGTCCGGACCACTCGAAAAAATTTATTTTAACCCATCCAAGGTAACTGCAGGCATTGTTACTTGCGGAGGGCTTTGTCCGGGGCTTAACGATGTTATCCGTGGACTTGTAATGGAACTTCATTATAGATACAATGTTCCTAGAATTTTAGGTTTCAAATACGGATTTGAAGGGCTTGTAAAGAAATTTGGTCATAAACCTATTGAATTAAGACCTGACATGGTCTCCAATATTTCAAGAGACGGAGGCTCTATGTTAGCCTCTTCTCGTGGCAGCCAAGACATTGGCGAGATGGTTGACTTTTTAGGATTACATGGGGTTAACATTTTATTCTGCATCGGCGGAGATGGAACACTCCGTGCGGCTCATGCACTCTATGAAGAAATAAAAAGTAGAGGTGAGAAAATTTCTATAATTGGAATTCCTAAGACAATTGATAATGATATCAATATGATTCATAAGACTTTTGGATTTTCTACTGCATTCTCGGAAGCAATGACTGCCATTTCTTGCGCACATGTGGAAGCAAAGGGAGCACCTAATGGAATTGGTCTAGTTAAGCTCATGGGACGTCATTCCGGTTTCATCACTGTAAACGCTGCTCTTGCTTCTAAAGATGTAAATTATGTTCTTATTCCGGAGCAAGATTTTGATTTAGAAGGTAAAGGCGCGTTTCTTCCTTCATTGAAAGAGCGGATACTTCACCGTAACCACGCTGTTATTCTAGTAGCCGAAGGAGCAGGTCAAAAGTTCTTTGAAAATACCTCTGATACTGATCTTTCTGGAAATAAGAAGTTAGGCGACATTGGAGTCTTCTTGAAAAATGAGATTACACGGTATTTCAAAAAAGAAGGTCTACCGATTAACCTTAAATACATTGATCCGAGTTATATCATTCGAAGTGTTCCGGCTAACGCTGAAGATTCGGTATTTTGTAACTTCCTAGCACAAAATGCAGTTCACGCTGGTATGGCTGGTCGTACTGGAATGGTTGTTGGTATTTGGAATAATGTATTTACCAATATTCCAATTACTCTCGCTGTTGTAGAAAGAAAAGTGTTAGTGCCAGAAAGAAGTTCTCTTTGGAGATCTGTGATTGCGTCTACCGGTCAGCCGAATACGATGAAGGTTAAATAAGCTCAGAGATTTTCTTAGCGATATCTTTTGGATCAAGCCCTTCTACTGGAATATAAAAATCAGAAGCCATCTGGTAGAAGGGGAGACGTCTTTCTAAAATTTCTCGATAAGAATTTATATCACTGAGGACGGGGCGTCCTGGATCGTTGATTACTTTTTCTACAAGATACTCTGTGTTATGCGAAAGTCCAAACACTGTACAGAAGGACTTTAAGAGTTTCACTTTTTTCTCGCTGTAAAATTCTCGTCCATCTCTATCTACATCGAATAAAATTCCTCCACCGCAATCTAGAATGATATTTTTGGATTTAGAAAGATTTTCTAGAATCTGAATCTCTAGTTTACGAAAATTATTCCATTTGCCATTATCTTTTTTAATTTGGTCTGGAATAGAAATACCACCTAATTCATAAACAGCTATCATATCGGTAGAAATTACAGGCATGTTAAGAGTTTTAGAGAGCTTACGGGATACTTTTGATTTGCCAACACCCCGAGGACCTATTAATGCGATATTCACTATATAATCCGAACTATATTGACTGTAAGTCTACAATAGATTTTTGAATCTCGGGAATGGAGAGATAATATGATTCAATATCCGCCTCTGTAATCCCTAGGAGCTTTACTGAATACGAAGACAGTTCATGTGAAATTCCGCCGATATCAATTCCGATTCCCGATATAACAGAAATCTGGTTGGCAATATGAACTATGGCAACTAGCTTAGGAAAGTTTTTGGCAAGCTCTGGATTATGGTGATAAGCCACAACTTCTTTGAGCTCTTCTGGAAAGTTCCAAGTCTCGAGAGCCTTCATTCCCACTTCTTGATGATCGTAACCGAAGTATTTTCTTTCAACCTCGGTGAAGCTTAACTTTGTAGTTTTGAGTTCTTGTTTTATTTCTAAAATTTTAGCAGGAAAAAATTGGGCTAGGATGACTTTGCCGATGTCATGGAGCAAACCAGAAGTAAACGCTAAATCTTTTGGTATGCCTGTTTTCTTTTGGCTAGAAATTTTAGCAGAAAGCTCTGCAACGACTAGGGAATGTAACCACATTGCTTCTGCTTCCAGTTGATACCCCGGTAAGTCTTTATTTAGAATTTTTTTAGAAGCAGTAAGTAGAATAATTTCTTTAACTGTCTTGATACCAAGAGTCATGAGAGATTCTTGCACAGTGCGAATTGGTTTACTCGCTCGGTAGTAGGCAGAATTAGAGAGCTTTATTATGGACGCTGTGATGGCAGGGTCTTTCGAAATCTCACCAGCAAGCTCATGGATCGATACGGCGGGATCTTGTATAAGTGTCATCACCTTAATTACTACATTGGACATAGGTGGTAATTTATTTATATCCGTCAAAATTATGTCGATTTGATCTTTCATATTACAATTATCTTACCTTATAAAGATATTTTTCAATGCCTGACTTTTTTAGTAGTATACGACCATCATCTAAATACAAACTAATAGTTCTGCCTTCGTGCCCACCAACGTCTTCCGCTATAATTGGGATTTTCTTTTCTGCCAAAAACTCTCTTACAATAGCGGTGTTACTTTCGCCAATATTGTTTAGAAATGCGGAAGTGATATTTTTAAACATAGAAGCCGCCCCGAAAATTCGAGCGAAATATGTTCCGGGCTTACAACCTTCATCTTCCATCATTTTTAATAATTTTGGTAGTGCGGTTTCTCCGTATTTACCGGGATTCTTAAGTTTATCACGACCCATCGTGTCTTTTGCTAACATGATATGTGAGATAGCGCCTATTTTTAAGTCAGGCTGGTACAAAACCACCCCTACACAGGAACCAAGAGTTGTTCTTAAAATATTTGGAGACTTTGCAGCGACAATTTCTGCAATTCCCACATTGATTATTTTAGATTCTTTACTCAACATCGTTTTAATAATTAAATAAACTGAGGCATATTTAGTTGTCAAGTGAGTAATTCCATTCCGAGTTAAAATCTCCTAAATACTTGCTTTACGCGAAATTAGCAAAATAGAGAATAGAAAAGCAGGGGAGCATTTTTTGAATACAGTAATAGAGCAAGAGTCGATTAGTAAAGAACCAATTAGAAGAATTAAAATCAATAATTCCGAAATCACTATATTAGGAACAGCGCATATCAGCCATAAGAGTGTGGAAGCTGTTAGAGAAATCATTGAGAAAGAAAGACCGGATACAGTCTGTGTAGAATTATGTAATTCTAGAATGACCTCCATCCAAGATGCAGAGCATTGGAAGAAGTTAGACATATTTAAGGTTTTCAAAGAGAGAAAAATGTATTTGCTCCTAGCGAGTTTGATTCTTTCGTCTTTCCAAAAGAAATTAGGCAAAGGAGAAATCAAGCCCGGTGATGAACTAAAGGCAGCGATTGACGAGGGAAATAAAATTGGCGCGAAGGTAGTTCCAGTCGATAGAGAAATTCAAATTACACTCAAACGCTCTTGGGGAAATGTTGGATTCTTTTCCAAAATGTATCTATTATCCGCTCTTATTACTTCGCTACTCGTAAAAGAAGAAGTGAGTCCCGAAAAAATAGAAGAGCTAAAGAGTGACGATGCACTTAAAGATTTATTTTCCCAACTCCCACCAAGATACAATTCCATCAAAGAAGTAATCATTGACGAAAGGGATAAATACTTAGCTGAAAATATTAGACGTCAGGCGAAAGAGTCAAAGAAAATCTTTGCCGTAGTAGGGGCTGGACACTTAGAGGGAATCATGAAGCATATTACAGAGGATCAAAACATAGATCATCTAGATATAATTCCTACTTCCGGAATTTGGAGCAAATTACAAATAGCCATACTTCCTCTTTTTATTCTCGCACTCATGGGAGCTACTTTTTACTTCAGTGGATTTGAAGCAGGAACTGAGCTGATTAAAGAATGGATTATATTTAAAGGGACGTTAGCTGCTCTAGGTGCACTCATTGCTCTTGCACATCCATTATCCATTATCCTCGCTTTTATCGCAGCACCGATTGGAAATTTTAATCCAATTATTAAGCCGGGTTGGCTTGCTGCAATTACAGAAATATGGATGAAAAAACCACTAGTAGAAGACTTTGAAAAAATCGCAGACGACTCCGAGCATTTCACTGGCTTCTGGAAAAATCGAGTTCTAAAAATATTTCTCGTTTTACTTTTACCGCAAATTGGTAGTAGCATTGGAACTTTTTTAGTTACCTGGAAAGGCATTAAGGGATTATTTTGATTTGCCGCTGGTGTTGAGAGATATAGGGAGAAGAAAATGCAAACAGTGATAAGATTAAAATTAGATGAGCTGAATCCATCTTTGATTAGTAGTATTAAATCTCTCTATAAGAACAAAGAGATTGAAATCATCATTCACGATGTTAAAGATGAAACTGAATATTTAAAAGAGAATTCGAACAATCATAATTTTTTATTAAAACAAATTGCCATTGTGAAAAAGAATAAAGAATTAAAGAAATTTACTGTCAATGAGTTTAAAAAGTTAAATTCGAAAGAGAGTAAACTGAAAGGATGAGGTTAATTTCGTTTACCCCCGATTGCTTTAAAGATTTTACGAATTGGTTGCCAACAGACAAAAAAATCTATTCAAAAATCAATGACTTGATTATCGAAATTCTTCGAACTCCTTTTGAAGGAACTGGTAATCCAGAAGCATTAAAACATGAATACAAAGGCTACTGGTCAAGAAGAATTAATCATGAACATCGGCTTGTGTATAAAGTTACCGAATCAGAAATAATTTTTATTTCTTGTAAGCATCATTATTAAATCTAAGAGAGGATCTCATTCTCCTATTATCTGCTGGCACAACCTTCTATCCATGCTTTAATTGCAGCAGAAATTTGTGAGTTTACATAAGGATACATTTTTCCGCCTGGCTGAACTACATTGTATAGAATACTTTGAGACGTATTTCCAGAAACAACCTTTCGCATTACAGAATCATAATTAGAAATATCCATGTTGCCACTTTTATCAGCAGTTGTATGACATCCTGAAGAAGAGCAGCCCGGTATAGTAGTGTTAGCCGTTCCAGCAGCGGCTAACGTAGAAAACTTTGGAGAATTTGTGGTTACTGTGCAAGAAGCTGAACTCTTGTTTGCGTTTACGAGTAAGAGAGTGGCAATGGCATTGGAATTTGAGTTATTCGATGAGTTGTTACAGTTAGTCGCTGAGCTAATTGTCACATAGAAAAGTAGAAAGTATAAAAATTTATTCATTAGGAAATATTGTGCAGTTTTATTCACAATTTTATTACGGATAGATTTCTTATACCATTTCCCAAAAAGAATTGCATCTAACAATCTCAAATAAGTCGAAATGGTCTATATTGATTCGCTTTTCTATAAAATCTTGCGCAAAGATTAAATAGAATCAGTATATACCAACGCGACTCCTATCAAATCCTTCGCGCAAGCGTGGGTAAATACTGATATTCACTTGGACTTAAACATTTTTTTCATTGAAATGTTATTATAAATTTTCGATAAATATTTTTTAAATATATT
>JANYCR010000286.1 GCA_025360185.1 Leptospiraceae bacterium
TTATGCCAGTTATCAATCCCAATAAACCTTACAATTAGGCATAAGCTTTTTTACTTTGTCTTGTTCTGGTTTAGAAAATGGATTTCGTTTGAGGTAAAATGTTGTTAGCTTCTTTAGATCGCCAATGGATGCAGGCAGAGAAGTAATCTTATTAGAGCTAAGATTGAGTATCTGCAATCTCAGCATAGAGCCAATTGAGTCTGTTACAGTAGAAATGCGGTTATTACCGAGTTCAATAGATTGTAGTTCGGTTAAAGATGTAAATCCTTCTGGAAAGCTATCCAGGCTATTTTGATTCAAACGAAATCCATTTTCTAAACCAGAACAAGACAAAGTAAAAAAGCTTATGCCTAATTGTAAGGTTTATTGGGATTGATAACTGGCATAATTGCATCCGATAATTGTTTTTTTAAGTTTCAAATAAATCTCTGCAAGAATATTCTAGCGGGTGATACTCGTATGCCGTTAGTCGCTTCGTAGTCTTTTTTCCCAACTGCGGAGATTTGCCAGGCTTCTATTTCTGGGAATTTCTTCTTGAAATAATTTAACGAAGGATCAATGTCTCTATCGTCCCATTTGCATTCTACGCATAGAATTGGCTTTCTATTCTTGAGAATCACAAAGTCTACTTCTCTTCCATCTATATCGCGGAAGTAACGTAATTCCATATCCTCTCCTTTGACATCTTCTTCCCAGTTCACCCATTTTAAAAGATGACAGGCAACCAAATTTTCAAATCGTTTTGCGGAATCTTCTATTAGCCCCCAATCCAAATGATAATGCTTCTGTTCTTTTTTAACAGCTCTAATTTTAGGCGCTCCAAAGGGAGAAATTCTAAAAATAAAGTAAAGTCTTTCTAAAATATCTAAGTAATGTGCAACTGTGCGATGACTAGTTTGCAAATCTTCCCTGAGAGAATTTATCGACAAAGGACTTGCTACTAATTCTGGAAGACGAATAGAAAGTAATTCCATATTTCCGTAGTCTTGGATATTTTCTAAACTTGAAATTTCTTCTTTGATAAGCCTCGCTCGATATTCTCTGCGCCAGCGCTTTGTTTCTTTTTCTGATTGAGAGAAAAAAGGTTCAGGAAATCCACCAAGTAGTAAAAGACTTTTCCATTCGCTTTCTTTAGAAATTTTTAATTCAGTAACCGAGAGAGGATGCATTCTGAGTAGATGATATCTCCCCTGCAAAGAATCGCCTCCTCGTCTATAGTAGTCTAATTTTGCGCTGCCTGTAACAAGAATAGGTTTTTCTTTTTTCCAATCGTCATATAATCCCTTAAGCAGATTACGCCAATTTTTATATTTATGTATTTCGTCTAACGCTAGAATCTTACCTCCACTAGGCCATTGTCTTTTGAGTATTCTTTCTCTGTCTGCATCAATGTCCCAGTTTAAGTAATTTTTCTTAGAAGCTATACGCAAAGCAAGAGAGGTCTTACCAGTTTGACGTGCCCCTGCAACAAAAACCATTTTTCGTTGTAAGTCTTCTAGTATTTGGTCATGTAAATAACTTTTGTGGGCATTTTCCATATAATGCAAAAATACACGCCTACATATTCATGTCAACGCAAAAATACTAGTTTTTTAAATACTACGATTACGAAGGATTAACCGTTTGGTGAGAAGTCGTGCTAGAAAGACTCCATAATATGGATATTTTTTTACCATATCAATAAAGCCAGTTCTAGAAATTGGAAGAAGTTGTGCCTTAGTTAGAGCTTTTACAGTGCCGGTGCGTTTGTTGTGGTGGAGAAATGACATTTCGCCAACGAACATATCTTCAGGGGTAAGAACGGCTATCCGCTGGTTGTCTTTTATATATACCCCTAATTTGCCGGTAAGTATGTAGTAGAAGTAATCACTTTCGGATCCAGCTTCAAATAAAATATCATCTGGATTTAAAAATACAATTTCGCCTGTTGTGAATTGCATCAAGTGGCTCGCCCGCCGTTTGATTTCATTATTATTGTAGAAAATTAGGCGAACCATATTTCCTTTTTCATTGTATTGCATTTCATCTGCAAAGTTTTTAGTCATTAAAATTCCACGACCATGCACGGCAAAAATATTTTCTTCACTTCTAGGACTAGGGATAGAGTTTATTTCAAATCCTAGCCCTTCGTCTCTGATGGTAAATGTCGTTTGATCGTTGTTAATCTCATAGCAAATAGTAACACGTTTGTTTTTATTCTCAGGAAGCGCAGCACGCTCATCAATAGCGGCATACATATCCATGCTGTCAGTCAGAATTTTAGATTTCATTTCAAATCCAACACCACAATTTCCATGTTCCATTGCATTCGTAATCATTTCATGAAGGGAGAGAGAAATTCGAGAAAATGCTTCATAATTTCTAAATCCTGCGGCATAGCAGATACTCATGATTAGGTTCGCTACTTTAGGGACAAGACGAAGATTATTTTTAATCTTAATCTTTCCTTTCTTGCGAGTAATATTTTCTAATAGAAATTGTTCCGATTCAAATAATTCTAAGTTAGATGTAACAATTTTTAAAATAGTTGGGACTTTCACCCGAATTTCATTAGATGTCATAAAGTCAATGACACCAATGTTTAAGAGTTTCAAAATTTCTGCTTCTGTTAGTTTGTCTGCGATGACTACAATCACAGTTCCATGTAGCCATGGATCATTGTGAATTTGCGCTACGATTTTACAGAGGAATTCAAAATCATTTGTATATTCAATCACGAAGAGGCGAGAGGTAATTTGCCCATAGGTTAAGTAGTCTAACGCATTATTAAAATCATAAAAAATTTTTGGATGAAACGAACGTATCTTATCCTCAGCAAGCTCGGAAGCAGAAATCACTTCGTCTATTGTTTCGGGTGTGCTTGCATAAACGCTGAAAGATATTTTTTCTTTTCTTGTATTCATTGGTAGTGGAGTTAATCTAAGATAATTTAAACTGGTTTTTAATTTGTCACCCCCGAAATTTTCTATCGGGGGTCTCTATTGAATTGAGATTCCCTATAAAAGATTTAGGGAATGACAAATTAATGCATCCCTTAATAATATTTTCATTCTTTGGGAAGTTGTAAAAACTGTCAAGTAAGCAAAATTACTTTACCTACAGATTTACCTGATTTGAAATAATGTAAAGCGTCAAGTGCATTCGCAAATGGAAATGTTTTACCAATTAAGGGAGGCGGAAGTTGCATCTCTAGAATTTTTTCTAGCATGAGACTTAATTCTTCGATCCTGTCCCAAAGCCAGATGAGATTAAAAGCAAGTAGTGATTTATTGCTCGAAATCATCGAGAGCGGATCTATCTTTGGGCGAGTTAGGTATTGATAGCCGAGCTTGAATATATTTGGAGAATTTGATTCAGGTGCAAAATTTGCAGACCCATAAACTACAATTCTTCCGGCAGGTGCTAGAGATTTAAAACTATCTTCAAATATTTTCCCGCCAATACATTCTAATACTAGATTTAGATTTCTATTTTTTAGTTTCTCTTGTAAATTTTTGTAAAAATTTTTATCCCGAACAATGTAGTCGTCATACCCTTCTTGTTTTAACGTTTCAATTTTATCAGGATTTCCAATACTTCCGATTGTGTAGGCTTTGTATTTCTTTGCAATTCGGTTTGCATAAATTCCTACTCCCCCGGCAGCGCTGTGGATAAGAACTGTATTTCCCTCTTGCAAATTGCCTAACGGAAAAAGCGCATAATAGGCAGTAAGCGATTGAGCTATAAATCCAGCTCCCTCTGTATAAGACCAAGCAGAGGGAAGATTGTATATATAAGCAGAGCCAATGTTTAAATGAGAGGCGTATCCACCAAAGCGGGTAACTCCCATTATCTTGTCGCCGACTTTAAAGCGAGTAACATTCTTTCCTAGTTTTAAAACATTGCCAGCAAATTCTAATCCTGGAACGAAGCTTCCTTTCGGAGTTGCGCTGTAAAGTCCAACGAGTGCAAATATATCTGCAAAATTCAAACCGACTGCTTTTACTTCTACTGTAACTTCGTCTTCTTTAGGGTTGGGCAAGTCCTCCGAGACTAATTTTAAGTCATCGAGAGAGCCCGCCTTTTGTGTTCTATGAACGAGACAGTTCATTTTTTCTTTTTGGAAACGGGTTTCTTTTTAGCAACTAGCTTTTCTTCTTTTGATGTTTCTTGCGCCAAACTAGAATTAGCCTTTTTCTTAGTAGAAGGTTTCTTTTTAGTAGATTTCTTCTTTGCGGCAGTTTCCAGTTTAGCTTTCAAATCTTCTTTGAGATTTAAATCTACTTTTACAGGAGTTGCTACTTCTGAAGCGTCATCATCCGTTTCACTATCAAGATCAATTGGGACATCTTTGAGGTTTTCAAGCTTCTGCTTCGTTTCCTCTTTTACATTTAGATGAACGTTAGTAGATATTTCTGGATTTACATCATCTGTTTCGCTATCTAAATCAATTGGATTATCTTTTAGAGTATCTAGTTTTTGTTTGAGGTTTTCTTTATAATTTGTAGACACATTTCGAACTTTAATCTCTATCTTATCATCCGGCGAATCCGTATTAGTCTTATCTAGATCAATCATTTCATCTTCTGGCTCTTCTTTTGTAGAAGTATCAATATTTAATCCAACACTCAAATCCTGACTTTCTTCTTCTTTAGGGGCGTAGACTAGGGCAAGCATAGATGGCAGCAGAGTCAAGGCAACAAGAAGCGATGATCCAATGCCTATACTTGCAGTAACGCCAACGGAGTGTAAGCCTCTGTGCTCGGCTATTAGTAATACACCCCAACCAACTAGAGTAGTCAGAGTCGATGCAATGATAGCCGGACCTACTCTCGAAATAGTTTTGCCGACGTTTCGTTCTTCCATAAAACGATAATAGATATAGATTCCATTTTGAATTCCATACCCAATCACAATCGGAAATACTAGAACGTTAAAAAAATTAATCTTAGCTCCAAAAATTCCCATGATTCCAAGCATTACGGCAAGCCCAACAACGAGCGGGAATAAAGAGAGGATAGCAGGAATTAGCCCTCTATAAAATATAACCAGGATCACTAGAACTATCATAAGCGTAAAGCCAACAGCAGGATAAGCCTCTCCACGTACTATCATCGCAAGCTTAGCGAATAATATTACACTACCCGCAGTGTAAGCCGTATCTTTAAAACTTCTCATCTGCTCGATGGATTCAAATGGACGTTTCTCTATAATCAATTGAGCGGTTAATGGTAATATATTCATCTTCATTAATTCTTCTTTAGAAGCAGAATTTGCGATTTTTAAAATCGTTGCTTCTTCCTCGGAAGTATATTTACCAATCACATGGGCTTCACTATTTTTATCTAAGTCAATATCTGTTGAATAGAGAATCGCGTTTAATGTTCGCTTACTAATAAGCGGATACTCGAACTTAGCTACATTATTGTAAAAGCTTTCTAAATCTTTTCCATGCCAGAGCGCGACTTTAGGATAAATGAAAAGCATATGCCCTTTGATTTTACTCGTTGCAACTTCTGTGAACTGAGTTGTAAATATTTCAGGGACATCATAGTAGGTAAAGTCTTTGACACCAAGGTATTTATCTACAGTAGGCAAATGCTTCTTATGCTCTTCTTTTAGCATACTCGGCTTCATATATTTCATATCATTTTTAATTTGTCTGAGGATATGAAGGTTTTCTTTTTGTTGATTCTCAGGAGGGATTATATTCCAAATTGAAACAACCTGGTCTACGGAATTTTCCATTTCTTCCGGAACAGGTGTAAAAAAGTCAAATACAGCTTCACTTTTTTCAAGTGTATCTGTAACGATTGCCTGTGGATCAGAGCTAACGTCAAACCTATCGCCGATCTCATCATAAATCAAAAGCGATTCTTGATTTTCAAGAAGTAGATCACGACCACTATAATTGAATTTGACACTAGGGGCAAATGCTGATATGCCAAGGATAATTACAGCGCTAACAATTAGAACCAGTTTTGGTTTTGCAAAAAACCTATGGGCAAAGTTCGATTCTTCGCTCTCTCTCTGGTTCATATAAAAATATTTTTTTATAGAAGGAACGACTCTAAACAAAATAGCAATCTGCAAAGCGGTAACAAAATACATGGAGATTGCAATGATGATAATTCCATAGCAAGCAATTAATCCAAATTCACTAAACCCTTTGAATTCAGAAAACATAAGCACGATAAAAGCAGATGTAGTCGTAAGAGCAGAAATAAGCGAGGCAATTCCAGTATGATAAATCGTTTCTGTAACTGAAGTCATGAAATCATCACGCAAGGTAAACTCTTCTCGAAAACGGTAAAGGAATTGAATTCCATAATCGATCCCGAGTCCCATGAGAACAGCCGCCATGATAGTAGTAACAGTGTTTAGCCGCCCGATCACAAGACCGGTGACTCCGAACGTAATTGCAATACCGGTTAACAGCGATATAACCAATACGAAAATAAAAATAGGATTTCGAAAGAAAACAAAAAGTAAAATAGTGATGCCTACAAGTGACGCAATTGAAATAGGTTTGAGCGCGTCCACTAGGCTATCATAATCATCGAGGTTGAGCTTGTAAGATCCACTATAGGCAACGTGAATTCCTTTTTCTTCTAGCTTCATATCAGCCACGACTTTTTTAATCTTCACTTCTAGGTTACGAGTAAAATTCAAATCTAAAAAAGAGCCTTCGGGTTTTACAAGTAGGAGCAACATGCCCTTATCCGGTGCAATGTTATACGCATCAAATACATCTCGCTTAGCAAGACGTTGGTATTTGGAAAGAATATCATCAAAGGTCGGATTGTATTCTTCACCGGTGAGGTTAACGTAGAATGGATTTAATTTTTCAATCTCTTCATCGATCTTTCGCTTGATACGGCTGCGGGCTTCGCGCATATCATGCGACTTGATATAGAGAGGAAGCCTGTCTTTTAAAAAATTTGTATCATACTTATAAGAAATATAACGAATATCTTTGTCTTTTAATAACTCGGCATTTAGTTTGTCCGCATAACGCTTGATTTTGCGCTCGTTCTTAGTATAGTAATCTAGGTTATCTTGCTTGATCTTTTCGGCTTCTGCCATCTCAGAGGTAAAGAGTTCCATATTACCTTTTTTCTTGGCATCAACTGCGGATAATACTTTTTTGTCTCTACCTTTTTCATCTTTGATTTTCATGGCAACGATATAGAAACCGTTTCCACCAATCATCTCAATGACTTCCTTGGTTTTCACAACTTCAATACCGTCAGCAGGGAGTAAATCAATCTGGTTACTATTAATACTGAGCTTAAAAGACTGATGAACTGAAAGTCCAATAATAATAATTAGAGCGGCTAATGTTAAAAAGGGACGGAGTAAAAAAATATGAGAGAGAATTGAAATTATATTTTTCATTTTTTATTTAGAAACTTTCTTGATTAGAGCAATCAGTTCCTTCATTCCTTTTTTTTCATATGTCGGTTCCATTTGTTTTACGCGGTTTACTTCAGAAGCGAGCTTTCCTTCTGCGAGTAAAAAATCGCTTACTAAAAATTTCCCATTGGTCTCAGTGAATATCCAGG
>JANYCR010000317.1 GCA_025360185.1 Leptospiraceae bacterium
GAATAGTTACTGGGGTGCAAATGCAAACACAGTTTCTGGAACAAAGTATTTCGTAGGTTATGATGGAACATCTGATCCTAGAACTTATGGAACTGCAAGAGCGCAAACTAACCTTACTACTGTTTTAGTTAATCAGTGTAAAGGCGTTGATACTTGCAAAATAGTTTGTCACAGTGCGGGTTGCTATGCAACTGAGTATTGGTTATCTAACTTAGGTGGAACTGCTTCTAGCAAAGGTTTCAAAATCTCCGGCGTAACAGCGTTAGCCGCTGCTTCCGGTGGTTCTGAATTAGCCTCTGCTCTAAATGGTATTACTTTTGGATTTGCAGGAAATGCAATGGATAAGGCTTTGATCGTCGGTAATGCGAGATCTTCCTTTAACCATAACAATACTGCTGGAGTTACAGTTGCTCATGTTCCTGGTTCTAAAGGAATGTTTGGTGCTTCTTTAATTCTTCCCGGGGAAGATGACTATGCAGTTGCTTACCACTCTTCTTGCGGATACTCAACAGTAGGCGGATTGTCTAAATGCCAAAGTTCTCTTACTCAATCAGAGGGAATCTGGCCTTTCAATTCTAACAAAACCTATGCTCAGTATTCCGGACACACAAGAGCTCCCTCTGTTCCTGTAGAAGGTTTATACAAAAATCACGGTGAACTTCCTGCTGATGGTTGGAGATAGTACTTCAGTAAATCAATTTTGTAACGTAGAGACAGGTCTCAGACCTGTCTCTACTACTTCTTTGCATTTTCTTAACTACTACTGAATCCTTTTCATAAATTTCATTTATCAATAGCTTTTAATTTTATTTTGAATAAAAAACTAGCATTATGCACTTTTAATTTGCGCATAATATGAGTAAGCCTTTAAAAAGTTTTTTTAATTTTAATTCATAAATTTTATCCAATCTTTTTTTTTAGGTTGATGATTGCGATTCATTCGACTACCATTGTAATTAAGGCTTTCGAGAATCGAAACTTAAAATGGAGAAAAAAAATATGCTTAAATCGAAAATTAATTTATTAGTTGTAGCTGCTTCTTTGGTATTGTCAGCTTCTTTGTCTGCGGGAACAATCACTGTTTTCGTTCATGGTAAATCAGGTTCCAATCACAATGGAACAGGTACAACTGATGTGAATAGTTACTGGGGTGCAAATGCAAACACAGTTTCTGGAACAAAGTATTTCGTAGGTTATGATGGAACATCTGATCCTAGAACTTATGGAACTGCAAGAGCGCAAACTAACCTTACTACTGTTTTAGTTAACCAGTGTAAAGGCGTTGATACTTGCAAAATAGTTTGTCACAGTGCGGGTTGCTATGCAACTGAGTATTGGTTATCTAACTTAGGTGGAACTGCTTCTAGTAAAGGTTTCAAAATCTCCGGCGTAACAGCGTTAGCTGCTGCTTCTGGTGGTTCTGAATTAGCAAATTCGCTAAATGCAATTACATTCGGTTATTCAGGAAATGCTATGGACAAAGCTCTCATTGTTACAACAGCGAGATCTTCTTTTAGCCATAACAATACTGGTGGTGTAACGATTGCTCACGTTCCTGGATACAAAGGAATGGCTGGTGCTTCTGCAATTCTTCCTGGTGAAGATGATTACGCAGTTGCTTACCACTCTTCTTGCGGATACAGTACAGTAGGCGGATTGTCTAAATGCCAAAGTTCCATCACTCAATCTGAGGGAATCTGGCCTTTCAATTCAAATGTATCGTATGCACAATACTCTGGTCATACAAGAGCACCTTCTGTTCCTGTAGAAGGCTTGTATAAAAACCATGGTGAACTTCCAGCTGACGGTTGGAGATAGTACTTCAGTAAATCAAATTTACATTTTGTAATGTAGAGACAGGTCTGAGACCTGTCTCTACTCGTATAAAATCCTCATAGTACTATTTATTATTTAATAAATAAAAAATCTTTCCATATCCAAAACTGCATTTTGCAATAATAGCGCATAATAGCTATAATTCTCTCCTATCATAATATGATTTTTTTTGCAATGAAATTTTTAACTTAAAATTTTTTTTAGGTTGATGATTCCGACGACCATTTCTACCATTGGCATTAACAGGTTTCGAGAATCGAAACTTAAAATGGAGAAAAAAAAATGCTTAAATCGAAAATTAAATTATTAGTTGTATCTGCTGCGCTTGTAGCGTCAGCATCTTTGTCTGCGGGAACAATCACTGTTTTTGTTCATGGAAAATCTGGTTCTAATTACAATAGCACAGGAACAACTGATATCTCAACTGATGGAAAATCTTCTTACTGGGGTGCAAATGCAAACACAGTATCTGGAACAAAGTATTTCGTAGGTTATGATGGAACATCTGATCCTAGAACTTACGGAGCTGCAAGAGCACAAACTAACCTTACTACTGTTTTAGTTAACCAGTGTAAAGGTGTTGATACTTGCAAAATAGTTTGTCACAGTGCTGGCTGCTATGCAACAGAATACTTTTTATCCAACTTGGGTGGAACTGCTTCTAGCAAAGGTTTCAAAATCTCCGGCGTAACGGCATTAGCCGCTGCATCTGGTGGTTCTGAATTAGCAAACTCGCTAAATGCAATTACATTCGGATATTCAGGAAATGCTATGGACAAAGCTCTCATCGTTACCACTGCGAGATCTTCTTTTAGCCATAACAATACTGCTGGGGTAACTGTAGCTCACGTTCCTGGATACAAGGGAATGGCTGGTGCTTCTGCAATTCTTCCCGGGGAAGATGATTATGCAGTTGCTTACCACTCTTCTTGCGGATACAGCACAGTAGGCGGATTGTCCAAATGCCAAAGCACTATCACTCAATCTGAGGGAGTTTGGCCTTTCAATTCTAACGTTTCGTATGCTCAGTTTACTGGTCACACGAGAGCGCCTTCTGTTCCTGTTGAAGGCTTATACAAGAATCATGGTGAACTTCCTGCTGACGGTTGGAGATAGTAGTAAAACAAATTACCATTTTGTAATTGGTAGAGACAGGTCTCAGACCTGTCTTTACTTCTTCGCATTCAGACCTGTCTTTGTAGCTTTCCTTTTTTCCTTTACCCTCTTTCTAAAATTCTATCCCAAAAAAAATTCGACGCTATTGCTAATATCTTTTTGAATTCTGATGAGATGAATTGTTTCTCGATGGAACCTTTATGATATTTTCTCTTAAGTTGATAGCATTAAGTGAGAGCGTGGGGCTCTTTACAAAAACGTAGAGACAGGTCTCAAACCTGCTCACTACTAGATTGTTCCGCAACGCCCAGAGTGACATAAGTAATGGACTTTTTTAAGGTTGAGATTCTACGTTTACCTTGGATAATGACTGTAAAATTCAATATTCACGAAGGAAAAAATGGCACAATTATTTTACGACGCAGATTGCGATCTAGGCGTCTTACAAGGAAAAACTATTGCAGTAATCGGTTACGGAAGTCAGGGACATGCCCAGGCACAAAACATGAAAGACTCCGGTCTCAAAGTCATCATCGGTTTAAAAGACGGCTCTAAGTCTATCAAAGACGCGAAGGAAGCTGGTTTTGAAGTCTATTCAATTGCAGAGGCTGCTAAAAAAGCAGATATCATCCAAATCTTAGCTCCTGATACCGTTCAAGCTGCGACTTACGAAAAAGATATTCAACCAAACCTAGAGCCAGGAAATGCAATTGTGTTTTCTCATGGTTTTAACATTCACTATGATTTAATCAATCCTCCGAAAGACATAGATGTTTACATGGTTGCTCCAAAAGGTCCAGGACATTTAGTAAGAAGAGTATATACTGAAGGTGGTGGTGTTCCTTGCTTGATAGCCGTTCACCAAGATGCAACTGGAACAGCGCGTAAGCGTGCTTTGGCGCATGCTGCTGGCGTTGGCGGTGGTCGTGCCGGGATTCTAGAAACAAGTTTTCGGGAAGAAACAGAAACTGATCTTTTCGGTGAGCAAGTTGTTCTTTGTGGCGGCTTATCGGCGTTAATCCAAGCTGGTTTTGAAACTTTGACTGAAGCTGGTTACGATCCTGAAATCGCTTACTTTGAATGTTTACATGAAGTAAAACTCATCACCGACTTGATTTATGAAGGTGGACTTGCTCGTATGAGATTCTCTATTTCTGATACAGCGGAATACGGTGATTTAACTCGCGGTCCTCGTATCATTGATGCTGGCACAAAAGCTAGAATGAAAGAAGTTCTAAATGAAATCCAAAAAGACAAAGGTGCGAAATTTGCGAAAGAATGGGTTGCTGAGACTAAAGCCGGTTATCCTAACTTCCAAAAATTACGCGATAAAGGAGCTGCTCACCCAATCGAAGCTGTAGGTGCAAGACTACGCAGCATGATGAAATGGCTAGCTAAATAATTAAGATTAGCCTCTCGACATAGTGACCTCACCCCGGCTTCCAGCCCGCCCCTCTCCTTAAGGAGAGGGGCTTAGGTGTAGAAAATTTTTCAGGTAATAGAAGATTGGGGTGAGGTAAGCGAAAATAGTAAGTTCAAAGTAAGCGCATAATGCGTGTTTCACCAATATAAAGGAGATCCAATGAAGATTAAAATCGTTTTGTTTTTGTCCTTACTCATTTTCTCTTCTTCCAATCTGCTCGCTAAAAAGTATGGGCTGATTCTGGGAAGTAATTACAAAGGCAATAAAGCCGGCATTAGCGAATTAAATCTATGTGAAGCTGATGCTACCTATATGAACGACCAGATTAAAAAAGTCGGTAACTTTGATGAAATAAAAGTTCTTCTGGGTTCACAAATCACTAAAACTAATATCGAAAAAGAAATCAAAGCTATTGGAGCGAAAGCAACGGCTAGCGATGTAGTATTTTTATTTTTTGCAGGGCATGGTTTCTTTCAACGCGATGCAGCGGCTAAGAATGGTATGCGCAACTACATCGTATGCTATGACAGACCACACTTATCCGACGATGAACTCAATGAATACCTAAAGACAATTAAAACGCAAAAGACTCTTTTTGTTTTCGATTGTTGTTTCTCTGGTGGAATTGCAAAGAAAGGAAAATCCACTCGTGGCGATAAAGATGTTCCGATTCCTGACGGTAAACAAGGAACTGTTAGACAAGATCCAGAAGATTTTTTCTTTCAAAACAAAGCCATCATTGCCTCCGCGGACGATAATCAAACCGCAATCGAAGTTGGTGGTGATATCAATCATGGAATTTTTACATATCAATTTGGAAGAGCATTAGAAAATGGAGACTTGAACGGCGACAAGGTAGTAACCGCTCTAGAAGCATTTTTTAAATCCCGTGACGCTGTGATCAAAATGGCAGAAGACAACGATCACAAACAAGTTCCCCAAGTGTCTGGTGATGCCTCTGGAATTTTTCTTGCAGGAAATCCTACGCCCGTTGTTCCTCCTGCACCCGTTGACCCAAAACCAGAACCAAAACCGGATCCACAACCAGAGCCTGCATCAGATCCTATTAAGCCTAATCCAGTTAAGCCGCCAGTTACTCCTGTTGAGCCTCCGGTTATCAACGTAACGACTAATGGTGATTTGCTGATTAAGACAACCATCATTCGTGACAGAGCTTACGGCTTAACAACATTACCCCCTGATGAAATTATTAAACAGAAAAAAAATCGTCAAGGTGATAGAAGAGTAAAAGTTTTAGTAGATGACAAAGAAGTAAACTTCAAACTCATTCCTGTTAAGTCTGACTTCTGGGGTTCTGTTTCCCGTGCTGGTAGACTCATTCAAGGGGAAATTTACCATATCCTCGTAAAAGGAGTTTCCACCGGCGTCCACAAGATAGTAATTAAAGCAGATGAATACCCTGAATCAGTTAACACCTTTGCGGTATTACAAAATAAAGAAAATGTTTTGGAACTCACAAATGCGATGACTGGTTTTGGTGTGATTCAAGGAAATGTATTTTACAAAACTCTTGATAATCCTGTGATAAAACAATCTATCTACATGCCAACGGTAAAAAGTGTAAATGGAGTCCAAAAGGTATTAACCGACAGTGAGGGAAACTTCTGGTTTACCAATCTTATCCCCGGCGAATACGAAATTAAAGCATCATTCGCTGAGAATCTAGATTTAAATAATTCTATGCTGACAATCAAAGAAGGCGAAGTAACCCGTGTTCAAGTAATCTTGAATGTGAAGTTGCCGTTGACTAAGACGAAGTATTAATCTCTACCTCTCCCCGACCTCTCCCCAATTTTTTAGTACCTGAAAAATTTCATAGACCTAAGCCCCTCTCCTTAAGGAGAGGGGCGGGCTGGAAGCCGGGGAGAGGTCAACTTCTAAAATGCCGCACAAAAAACACACAACAGCCATTTGCCTCAACTCAGCCTTCTTTGGATTCTATGCCCATGCTGGATTCATAAAAGGGATTTCAGAATTAAACTTCAAGCCTGCCTTTGTTTCAGGATGTTCAGCCGGTGCAATCGTCGGAGCACTTTATGCGAGTGGGGTTAATATTGATGAGATGCTCGACATCATTAAGAGTTTTAAGAAGAAGGATTTCTGGGAAGGAAATTTCTTTCATCATGCCATCAAGCCATTTCGCGGCGGATTTAAAAATTACAGTGGGCAGCTAACAGGTATTAAACTCCGAAAGTTTCTATATCCCTTTTTGGGAAATAAAAAGATTGAAGATTTCCCGATTAGATTTGGCGCTTCAGTTGTAAATCTCACGAAACGTAGAAGGGAATTTATAACAACAGGCGATGTGATTGATACAATTCTTGCCTCTAGCGCATTCCCATTGTTATTCGAAGTTCAAAAAATAAACGGAATGGATTACACCGATGGTGGTCTAGTCGATCACGAGCCCACGAAAGAATTAATATTAGACAAGTCCATTAAAACAATTATCTGTCATAGCGTTCACAAGGAAAAAGAGGACTCTAAATATATATTAGGGCGAGCGGTTAGCCAGGGATTATCCGTTATCGAAAATGAAACCGGTAATCTAAAAGACTTACTTGCTGAAAAGTATAAAACTACAATCCATCGAATAACGACCACTACCCCTGCTATAGATCCAGATAAACTTCATATTGGTATTGGAAATATCGAACTAGCCAGACTCAATGTACATAAGAATAAAATCTTATTTCGGAAAGATTGACCACTACCAATTTTTTAATTTTCTAGCTCTATAAATAAAATAGATTCCAATCAGAAAAGGTATTAAGGGTAAAACAAGAGTCCAATTCTCAGCCTTATTATCTTGCAACAATGCAACGAAACCGATCAAAAAAAATGCAGCAGTTAAAAAGCAAATAATTGCTAGAAAATATAGGCTAATATAGATTATTCTTTGCAGATAGGAACTCGGTAGTGTAACTTCTGTCTTTAGCTCAGAATAGGTAATGTTTGCAGTTTCATTCGAAAGAGAAATGGTTTCTGAAATAGTGTTAACGGTGGTAATGCTTTCCGATTTATGAATGTATTTTAAATCATGCGCTAACGCATCTTTAACATAAACTTTTACAAGCCACCCTAGAAGGATAACAGGAATTAGACTCAAATAAAAATACTCTGCCTTATTATAAGTCAATACAAAATCAAAAAAGCCGTGACCGATAACGACAATTAAGAGTGCGACAATGCTTCCATAAATGAGAGAAGTATTTTGAAATCTAGATTTTGCCAACCAATAACCTAGAATTGCCCCTTCAAAAATATGAGACGGAACTGATAATACAGCACGAAGCATTCCAACGGCTAATCCATGTTGCGTCACATAGAATATATTTTCAAATGTAGCAAACCCGCTGCTAACCGCTACCCCGTATACAATCCCATCCATTACTTCATCAAAGTAAATAGTTTGATAAGAATAGAATCGTATCACAATAAATTTACATAACTCCTCGGTAAGTGCGATTATAAAAAAATTTTCGATCAACATTCCGGCTAACGTATCTTTTCCCGGTAAATCAATGCTAGATTCAAGTAGACCGGCAGGGAGCACCATCGCCGCCCCCCAAAAAAAAGATTTCCAAATCACAACCCAAGGTTCTTTCTTATAAATATCTTTAGAGTAATAGCGATAAACCAAATAAACCCCGGGGGCAATAGAGAGAGCAAGTAATAGTAAATATTCCATTCGATGAAAATGAAATACGAAGACTTTTAGGTCAAGCCCTTCTTAGAATTTATTGCGTTAATTCTAATCCGTATAAGCATTGCACTAGAGAGGTTTTTTTATGAAGAAAATAATTTTATTTTTATTCACATTTATTTCTGCTAGTGTATCGGCAGCAGATTTTACAGTTACTAGCACCACAATTAAAAATGGTGGAACGTTAACTAATAAACATGTATTCAACGGATTTGGTTGCACAGGAGAAAATGTTTCCCCTGCACTCAAATGGGAAAATGCACCCGCTGGAACAAAAAGCTTTGCGGTTACTGTATATGATCCGGATGCTCCTACTGGAAGTGGATGGTGGCATTGGACTGTAGTAAATATTCCTGCAACAATTACAGAACTCAAAGAAGGAGCAAGCCCTAAAACTCTTCCCAAAGGAGCGGTAGAAGGAAGAACTGACTTCGGCAAACCGGGATTTGGCGGTGCATGTCCTCCTCAAGGTGATAAGCCACATAAATATATCATCACAGTCTATGCTCTAAAGACAGACAAATTAGATGTAAATGGCGAAGCATCCGGTGCGTTAGTCGGGTATAATGTTGGTTTTGCGACATTAGCAAAGGCAAGCATTACTGCAACATTCGGTCGTCCTGCTGCAAAATAGTTTTGTAGAGACAGGTTTGAAACCTGTCTCCTACTCTTTTAAAATAAATATTCTACGATATAATTTCTAATTTGTTTTACAAAGCTTTGTGCTTGATTCATAATTTCAGTTACATCTTCTATTTCTAATTCAACTAATATTGAATAGTCGGCTTCCTGTCGTAACTCAAATGCTTTATGAAGAGCCTTTGAAAGTTCTTTTGGAAAAATATTCGTTTTAATAAATTCTTTATCGAAATAGGAAATTACTCCTACATGTTTCGAATTTTTAAGTCCTTTGTTTTCGAGTAAGGCGAGAGCGGAATAAAACATTGAGTAATAAGCACGATTAACCGCAGAACGATATCTTTTATTGGTAAATAAAGATAATGCGTCTTGTAAAGACTCCTCTGCTTCCTTTAAGCGAAATTCGATTGCTTCTTTTTCTTCTGGTTGAATCAAGCCGCAATTCCTTCGCGTAAGATATTTTGGATAAAAGAACTTTTGTGTATCGCAGGATAATTGAATTTTTCAGAAGAATACACAATTGGAGCTAAAAGAATTTCGTATTCATAGCTAATCTCCCATGCAATCTCCGAAATGAATTTCTTTTGGATAGAATTTATATCAGGCAGAACGACAAGTATATCAAAATCAGATTCGAAGTTTGCCTCCCCTCTTGCTCTCGATCCAAAAGCCCAAATCTTAGCATCTGTAATTTTTGTTTTTATTTTACTTGCAAAAAGCTCTAATAATTCTTTATCTTTCGTTTGCATTTTTAAAAATATTCTTGTTTCAAATGTAAATCTTTGAATTCGAAATCTCCATTTCCTATTTTAGTAGATTCCTATTTTTATTCAAGTGGATTTTTTACTTGCGCTAATCTTAATAGACGAAATTACTCAATAAGAAATGGAATGAATTTCATTATCCGAGGGCAGGGTTTGAACCCTGCCCTCGGATAATGAAAATAACAAGGGAACATCCTTCATGAATAAAATAACCAAGCATAAATACCCACGCTTATATATCTCACAGGGGATAATCACGATTTTGCTGCTTTTGCATTGTGAATTGTGCGACAACGCAAAGCGAACTACACGAAGCATCCGAGAAGGGTGATTTTAATACTGTCAAGAAATCGATCGCAGATGGTGCCGATGTAAATGGTAAGGATGCAAGAGGCTCTACTGCCTTATGTATTGCAGCTGGATATGGTCATTTTGAAATAGTAAAATTTTTAATTCGTAATAAAGCTGATGTAAATGGTAAGGCTGGACCAGGTTATACTCCCTTACATTGTGCAGCTACATTTGGTCATTTTGAAATAGTAAAATATCTAATCAGCAAAGGTGCTAATAAAGAAACAAGAAATAACAAAGGAAAAACTCCATTAGATTTCGCAAAAGAAAAAAACCACACCGAAGTCGTCGCCTTCTTGAGTGGAGGAAAGGCAAATGAGGATTCAACTCTGGCTTCTGGTTCGTTTACTGAAATTGTAACATTACGAAACGGGGATATTTTAGATCATGTAAAAACAAAGGTTACGATTGATTCAGTAGAAGTGACCGACGCTACCGGAAAGACGACCGTGTATAAGAAGAAAGAAATATTTAGCGTTAAGAGGAGATAATGACCAACTCCACCGAAACAAGAAAACTCTCCGCCGTTTTATTCAGCGATATTCATGGGTATAGTCGTCTCATGCAAAGGGATGAATCGGTAACATTAAAGCTCTTAGAAGAGCATAACAAGCTGTTATTCCCTATCATCGAATCCAAGAATGGAAAAGTGATTAAGACAATCGGAGATGCAATTCTTGCAGTGTTTGATTCCTGCACAATGGCTATGTTAGCCGCGATTGAAATGCAAGAAGCAATTAAAGCGCGTGCGGCTCAAATTCCAGAAAGTCAAACTTTCAGAATTCGAATCGGAATTCATTTGGGTGAAATTGTTTTCAAAGGCGAAGACATTTTT
>JANYCR010000324.1 GCA_025360185.1 Leptospiraceae bacterium
TTTCATTGTTTCCTTTATTTATTTATGATTTCGTTAACGATTCGTTTGCCACAGAGACGCGGAGTATTTTAAAATGTCAGTAAGTAATTTTCGATATTTTTCAATCTATTATTCGTCTATTTTTAGAGTTGCTAAACCAAAAAAACGATATGGATTTCTCTACACATCATTCTCTGCGATGGCGCTTGTAGTGAGCCTGTCGAATCTATGCCTAGTTGGCAATGCTTTTTTTAATCAACTATATTCCGGTGCAAAAAAAGACTATTCACGAAAGAAATTATATGAAATTCTGTGAAATCGTCCGTGGCAAAATTCAATAAAATCAGGCTAATTAAAGGAGTAATATTTTGCACATTCCTTGTAATCACACTTTTTTACCTAATTTATAAATTTAAAACTTCCGAATCAAAATCAAAGGCTCCAATTGCAATCAATGGTATTTTAGATACTACAAATTGGAATTTTCAAGACAAAGGATTTCTAAAGCTAGATGGGCAATGGGAGTTTTATTGGTTAAAACTCTACGCGCCTGAAGATTTTGCCCAACCCAATCGATCAACTTTACTGCAAGATTTTTCTAATCCAATCTATCAGCCTATTCCGTCTGTTTGGAATTCTTATCAATTAGGTGGTAAGAACTTACCCGGGGAAGGATATGCAACTTACCGACTAAAGGTTAAACTTAAAAATTTCAACCAGGTCTATGCAATAAAAATTATAGATGTAGCGACGTCTTACAAAGTCTGGATCGACGGCGAGCCACTTTGGAAAGCCGGGACTCTTGGAACTAATCGAGATGAAATGTCCCCTGCCTATAACTCTAAGGTAGTCGAATTCAAACCGGACAGTGAGATGGTGGAAATTATTTTTCAAGTTTCTAACTTTTATCATGCCAAGGGTGGTCTTTGGAATTATATAGAATTTGGTCTTGCCGAGCATATTGAAGATTCCCGAGAATCTCAAACGAATTTTGAGTTCTTCATGTTTGGAAGCCTCTGCATAATGGCATTTTACCACTTCGGACTTTATGCACTTCGAAAAAAAGACAAGTCTACTTTATACTTTGGATTTGTATGCCTCATTATCGCTGTTAGAATTTTACTCACAGGTGAAAGATACCTATTCAAACTTTCAGAAGATCCATTGTATTGGATTTTTCTTATCAAGTTGGAGTTTATCACGGTTTACCTCACAACACCTTGTTTCATATTATTCCTGGAATCAATCTACCCCGAGGATACAAAAAAAATAGTTTCTAAATTCACTCTAGTTGCTGGCTTACTGTTTAGCATTGCAACTCTACTCATGGATACAATTATCACAACTGGCCTTGTTAAATACTTTCAGATTCTATTATTCTCTCTCATTTTCTACATAGCCTATATTTTAATTGTCATCAATCTAAAAAAAAGAGAGGGTGCTGTTTGGGTTGCATTCGGTCTACTCGTATTTTTAGGAGCTTTGATTAACGACCTACTCTATTTGAATAATTTTATCTACACCGGCTTTCTTTTTCCTGTGGGGCTATTCGTGTTTATCTTCTCCCAATCTTTTATTCTTTCGATGCGATTTTCTAAGGCCTTTACTACTGTCGAGTCTATGAGTGAAAAATTACTCACCCTTGATAAACTAAAAGATGATTTTTTAGCAAATACATCGCATGAATTAAGAACGCCACTCAATGGAATCATTGGTATCGCAGAATCAATGCTCGACGATGTATCCAGTAAGTTATCAAATGAAACAAAAAAAAATATTTCTTTGATTGTTGCTAGCGGCAGAAGACTGAGTAGCCTCGTAAATGATATTCTTGATTTTTCAAAACTAAAAAACCACGAAATTGAACTACAAATACGAAAGATTGATTTAAAACAAGTTGCAGACTTAGTTATACGTTTATCCGAGCCATTAATAGCAGACAGAGATTTAAAATTAACCAATACAATTCCTGATGATTTTCCCGAAATCGAAGCTGATGAGAACCGGATAATACAGATTTTCCACAATCTTGTGGGCAATGCTATTAAATTCACAGAGAGCGGTGAGATTAAAATTTTCGCAGCGAATAAGGGCGATATTTCCACAATCTACATTTCAGATACTGGAATTGGAATTCCTAAAGAAAAATTCGAGATTATATTTCAATCGTTTGAACAGATAGACAATTCGAGTTCCCGGGAATACGGCGGCACGGGACTCGGACTTGGAATTACAAAACAATTAATCGAACTCCATGGGGGCAAAATATGGGTAGACTCTACTGTAAATAAAGGCTCAACCTTTTATTTTACGATTCCCTATCTTAAGGAGGAAGACGAGAGAAGAAAAATCCGGAAGCCTCTCCTATCGAGTTCTCAATTTTTCTTACCCGAATTAAAAACAGAAACGCCAATTCCGTTAGATAGAATTATTGATTTACAAAAAGAAACTAAGACAGGGAAAGCGCAGGAGATATTTACGATTCTAGCAGTCGACGATGAGCCTATTAACTTGCAGGTAATGGTAAATCACCTCAAAGACTATAACTATCGCCTGATTACAGCTAATAACGGCATAGAAGCACTCAAAATTGTAGAAAGAGAAGTTCCCGATTTAATCTTACTAGATCTTATGATGCCCAAACTTTCAGGTTACGAAGTCTGCAAGACATTACGTGCGAAGTATCCAATTCATACTCTTCCCATTATAATCCTTTCGGCAAAGAACCAGACTAATGATATTATCCTCGGATTAGAAATTGGTGCAAACGATTATATGCACAAG
>JANYCR010000354.1 GCA_025360185.1 Leptospiraceae bacterium
ACTAGCAATATGCCCGAACACAAATCAAGGTTGAGACCGAAGCTTAAGGAAAGTTTTTTAAAATAACGTATTCAATAACGTCTCATTTTCTTTATTCAAATTACGAAAAGCAATTCCAATACCATTTGGATCAACTCTAACAATACCAGATTCAAGAGAAAAAGTATTATCCAGATAAGAAAATTCTAAACTTACTTTTTGATTTGGCTGTAAATCCGAATTCGCATAATCAGCATAAACCCCAGTTGGGCTAATATCCTTGGTTTGCGTTACAAAATCATTTATCTTAACTGAAATTTGTATTGGTTTTCTTTTTTCTAATCTCCAACCCACCGCCCCCATTTCTTACGGAAATGTCTGGCAGGCCTCAGCTCTTTCGCTGATGCTCTCAGAGCTTCGCCGGATACATTCTCATGTAAGGGGCAGAAATATCTTTTCTCAGAAAATAAAATACTGCCACAGTTCCAACTACGGCTTGAACAAAGGCAAATACATTGAAACCTTCCGGATACTTGATAGTTACATATAAGTTATATGCAATGAGTAAAGGAGAATAAAACAGGAAAAGCCAGAATCCAGATTTCAGTTTGATAAAGCTCTAGTGTTGGATCATGAGGATTTTTTTCTTTTAGTATATCTATTTGTCTTTGTGCTTCTTTTAAATTTGACCTATCAATTAAATCTTTAATAAAGTAAAAGTTTTAAATATTCGATTGACCGAAAAGAGAAAGGCTTATTAGAAAAAGAAGAATAAATTTCATCGGTTTAATATTACTGCCTTATGCCCGAATCTAGCAATTGGCATAGTTGTATTTACTGTAGTCCAGGCACTCGTAATTGGATTTCCAAGAACTAGAGAATAAACAGTATTTGTCGCTGAATTGATTAAAGAGCTACCACCAAATACATATAATGCTCTATTCTGGTAAGAGATTTCCATTGCGGGCATGTATCTAGCACTTGGAAGAACTGGAGCGGTTAATAAACTATTAGTCCCTCCTGCAACATAGTATTCCACAATAGAAGATTCGGTAGTAGCTGTTACGGGTTGAAACAAATTTGTCAAAGTGCTTCCACCCGCTACAATGAACATAGAAGAATCAGAAGGATTCGGATCGGTGCTTGTCGGTCTATAACAAACTGAGGCAGCTCCATGTCTTGCAGTAAAAGGAGCTTCCGTAATAGAAGTTGTACCGTTTGCAGATACTACATAGGAATCACTCGTACTTTGAGCGGAGCCATCGGAATAAAATCTACCCGTTGTAAAAAATATATTCCCGTCTATCGCACAGCCAGCCATATCTACCCTTGCTAAGATAGAATTCTGCGAAGTTCGAGTAGTCCAGGTTCCGCCAGTTCCAACACTAGGAGTAAATTTGTATACGGAATTAAAAGTAGTTCCAGTTGTCATATCCGTAGTAGTTGTTCCGGCTAATACATATATATCCTGTCCTACCGATGTTGCGACAAATCCTTGTAAGTTGCTAGGCATAACAGTCATAGTTGCCCAGGTATTTGTAGTCGGTGTATATTCTTCTACAAGATTGGAAACCGAGAAAGTTCCATTTGTATTTTTTGTCATCCCACCCATTACATAAATCTTACCACTATTAGAAACAATCCCTGCATAGACTCTCGGTGTAGGAATGGAAGTATACGAAGGATACCAAACATTATTCACAGTATCATAAACATCTACTTGTGCTACCGGACTTCCATTTGAAGTACCTCCGAGTATCCAAATAGATTGTTTAATCAGAATGTCATTTATAGTTGGGGGAGCAGTAAGAGTTGTAAAAGTCAATGGAAGCGACGTTCCTTTTAAATTTCCAAACTCTCCACAAGTAACATAGTATTTATAGGTCGTAGTCTGCGGTAAATTATTCAGAGTAATTGTATGAAAGATAGATTCATTTCCATAAGAGAAAAATGTATCTGGATTTTTTAATCCGTATATTAAAGTTCCAACAGACTTTACCGAACAAAACCAGGTAACGGTAGCTGAATTTGTGGTAACCGTTGCATTGTAATAGAGTATTTTTCTTTCAACAGAATCTTTTCCTGAATGAAGAGGAGTTCCGTCACAAAATAAGTTTAGTAACATAATGAGAATAACAATAATTAGCTTCATAATATAAAAAATAAAAATTAAATTTTAACCCCGAAAGAAATCTCTCCGCCACCCATTCCAAAACCAAGTCCTTTCTCGTTAATGTATACGCCTCTAACGGCTATTCTGATGAAAGCTTTATCCCATTGTAAGCCTTGGTATCCAAGTTCCATATATCCTGCCGGATTGATTCCTGAAAAGTTTTCTGTTTTAGATTGATACCTTACAGAAGAAGTTCCTCCTCCTACATTGATATAGAAGTGAAGGAATCGGGAAAATTTTAAATTGTATTGCAGGTATGCAAAGTTATTGTAAAAACTATATT
>JANYCR010000379.1 GCA_025360185.1 Leptospiraceae bacterium
GTAGAAGAAATGGTTGCTATGATTGTTGCCCAAAGAGCTTATGAATCTAACTCAAAGGCGATTCAGACTTCTGACAGTATGCTGTCTACTGCTATATCTCTTAAGAGATAATAGATATTAGTCGCTCTCAATGTCTACGAATGGCGGTGAGTATAATTCAAGGATAAGTTTTAATAATAAAAATTTATCCAAATTGTCGCCCCGTAATTTTTATTTTTTCGCATTGCTATCTCTAGCACTAAGAAATGTTCAGTGTGGTCAGGTTAAGAAATTTTTAACACAAAGAGCGCAAAGTTTTTCACAAAGAGCGCAAAGCTTTCGATTTTTCTTAGTGAATTTTGTGTTCTTTTCCTTTGTGCGCTTCGTGTTAATTCTTTTTTTCTTTCTTCTAAATTTCCAATTCATTTCCGCAAATTCTATTTATTTAAAACCGCGAGTCATTTTAGAAAAGTCAACTGTGAAGTTAAGCGATATAGCTAGACTTCATAAAGATGTAAAAGATAGAGTCGTCTTTGAAAATCTAGAAGAGTTAAAGATTCTTTCGTTAGAAGATTTGCAATCTATTCTTCTAGATTCCTCTGAAATAACTTTTTATGGAAAGGAATGCATTCTAATTCCACTCAATAAAAAATACTCGAAAGAAGAAATCTTAGATTCACTTGAAAAAGAATTTTATTCCAAGTTAGGTGTTACAGATGCTGAGGCTAAGATTCGTTACCTGGGAGAAGAAGAAAATCTTCCGGCAAATGGTGTTACCCTCAAGTGGAACAATATTCCTAAGAAACTAACTCCCGGACAAAAGATATTTTCGTTAGATTTTTATGTAGATAAAGACAAAGTGTATTCTAAAAAATTAAAATTTTTAGTCGAAACACAACTGACTACAGTCGTTGCTGCGAAAAGTATTCCTCGCAATGCAAAGCTTACTAAAAATGATTTTACTTTGAAGACTTTTTTTTCTGCGGATGCAATTCCAGACGGGTTTAATTCTGACATCAGCGGCTATACTGCAATAGTCGCAATTTCAGAAGGCTCTGTGATTCGCAAAAAACAAATCCGCGAAATTCATTTAGTAGAGAAGGGCAGTGAAGTAGATGTAGTCTATATAAAAGGCGCTTTATTCGTAAGAGGCAAAGGCATCGCTAAAAATTCTGCCAACGAAGGCGAGTCAGTAAAAGTAACCAGTCTATCGTCTAACCACCTATTAACCGGCAGAGCGATGGACAAAGGAGTAGTAGTAATCGAATGAAAAATCTATACTGTAAATTAAAGAAACTGAATACCACGGATGAACACGGATGGACACGGATGTTTAAGGAATGGATTCAACCCGTTCGACAAGCTCAGGGCAACGCCACTCACCATGACAATTTTTTAAAATTTGCTTTCATCTTCATCTGTGTTTATCTGTGTTCATCCGTGGTAATCTTTGAAAGTCATGCTCAATCGCTTTGGGTGGATCGCAATCCCTATGCTAATGGGCAGGATATTCGCAAAGGCTCTATTATCCGCGTTATGATTAAAGATGGAATGAAAGGCGATTATGTTTACGAAGCAGGTAAGGATGATTCCTTTGTTATCCGCTCTCATCCAGACAAAAAAATTGTAGATGAGATGAGAGGCTTTACTGCTGATAGAAGTGTTGCCCATAGACAAAACGGAAAATCTAAATCCACTGCGAAAATCATTGGTTCAATGTCTGTGTTAGTTACCGCAGTGGATCCCGATTCCGGTTTACTCACATTAGCCGGAACTCGTGATGTTGGATTTGATAATGCAAAGAATAGCTTAAAACTTTCCGGTCAAATTTCTCCTTTAGATGTAAGAGACGACAAGACAGTCATGAGCGATATGGTTGCAAATTTAAAAATAGAATACGCTACTGCGCCAACCAAAGAAAGTCTCACCGATCCAGATATTAAATTAAAGCCAGTTAAGAATGCAAATGGAACCGAGACCATGCAAAAAGCACAGCTATCCAATGATGAAAAACAAGCTATCATCCTAAAAAACATGAAGCGGTTACTCGGAGAAAGCCAATGAAATTTTTTAAGCTCTTTCAAAAAAATTATGCTGCGACTAAAGTTTGTCACCCTGAGGCTCTCGAAGGGCGATTTTATTCGTTAAAGTCATGGATTCGACAGGCTCACCATGACAAATCTTTATATGCTTTTATTCTCCTTTCAGCACAAAGTATTTTCTCAGTCGAAGTCAAGCTTAAGGATATCTCTCGTATTCAAGGGCTAAGAGATAACCAGATCACCGGCTACGGGATAGTAACCGGTCTTTCGGGAACGGGTGATACTAAGAGTGCAGTTACCAATGAAGCGATGAAGAATTACCTAAAGAACCAGGGACTTGGAAATGCTAAGGGTGTAAATATTACAAGGAATATTGCTTCTGTTCTAATTACGGCAACCATTCCCTCACATGCGCGTATGGGAGATAAAATTGACGTAACCGTTTCTTCTATCGGAGATGCACGATCATTAGAAGGCGGAGTCTTGATTCAATCTCCGCTTAAGGGAGCGAATAACGAGATAGTAGCCGTTGCAGGTGGAGTTCTTTCCTTTGGTGGAAAGGATAACAACCGTTCGTCTCAGTCGTATAACGCAACTTCTTATCTTTATGGAAATACAGCGAATGTATTTACTGGATCGAGTCACACTAAGAATTCTCCGAAGACAGTGGGTACAATTGTAGGCGGTGGAATTGTAGAAAAAGAAATCAAGTCTGAATTTTTTAAGAAAGACAATAAGTATAGAATCATTTTAGAAAACCAGGATTTTGGGACTCTAAGTGCAGTAGACCAACTTATAAAGGACAAAGTCAAAGTGGAGACAGTTGTTCTTTCTCCAACTGAAATTGAAATCACAATTCCGGAAGATGGAAATGCACTTATAACTCTCGCTGCGATTGAAAATCTACAGGTAACTCCAGACGGCAAAGCAAAAGTTGTCATTAACGAGAGAACTGGAACGATTGTCATGGGAGCTAACGTCACTGTAGACGAGGTCGCCATCTCAAAACAGGGAATCAATGTAATTATTGCTAATAAAAAGAAAGATTCAGACGATACTAAAGTAGAGCTAATCTCTGTTATCCAAGAAGGAACGAGAGTTTCGGATATAGTCGATGCACTAAATAAAATCGGAGCATCCACCAAAGACATTATAGCTATTTTAGAAGGGATGAAAAAAGCAGGTGCCCTTCACGCTGAGGTAATTGTGCAATGAGTGAAATTCAAAATGCTATCAACTTAAATCGTTTGAACCTGGGAGAAAATTCTATCCAGAACATTCAGAGGATGAATGATAAACTTACTGGTGACAAATCTCGCATTACTTTTGAAGAAGCACTCCAAAAAGAAGTAAATGAATCATTACAGGGTAGGGTATCTACTTCCTCTATCCGCCTACCTCAAAACATCAAAGCCGAAACAGCAGCAGATCCTTATCGTAAGAAATTATTCGATGCAAGTGTGGAGTTCGAGTCCATCTTCGTCAAAATGATGTTATCCCAAATGAAAAAATCTGTAGAGAAATCAGGACTTATTGACGGCGGTCACGCTGAAGAAATATTCGATGATATGCTTTATGATGAATATGCTAAGAATATTTCTAAGACAGAATCTCTCGGCATTGCTGAAGAAATTTACAAATCCCTATCTAAGTCTTTACCTAAAGTTGATTTAAAAGGTTAAATTCCTTTTCTTTTTTTCTTTACATTTTTAAGGAGCGGTGTATAAATGCGTTCTTTGAGAATGAGGGAAATAAATGTTTGACAATCGACTAGAAGAAGACTTAATCAATGCGGCGGGCAGTGGTGATTTGCCTAGAGTCCGATTGCTTTTAGAAAAAGAAAAAGTAGATATCAATATTCAAAA
>JANYCR010000386.1 GCA_025360185.1 Leptospiraceae bacterium
TCTGTATTCCCAACATCAATTTTATCCAATGATAAGGTCATTTTTTGCGGGGACTATTGCTACAATTATCGCATTTTATACAAATTGTATAATTTTTTCTAAATTATTTATTTATTTTCAAGGAAAGCAACTTTGGCTTAGATGTGTAGGTGCTACAAGCTTTGGGGAATTAATTTATTCTTCTATATTTAATGGAATATATTTTGCGCATAGTTTGAAGCTAATCCAAATTGTGACTCTAGTCATAGACAATTATGGCTTTAAATTTATGTTTGAAGTAATAACATTGCCGCTTACCTATGCGCTTGTGTATCTATTAGCAAAATACGAATATAAAGTTCCAATCAAATATGGCAGTTTTAAACCAGAATTGTTTCAAAAACTTTAATATCATCACACTGAATGGTTAGGAAGACTAATGCAACCGTATAATGTATCAAATTCAGGCGCTTTTATAGAAGAATTCATAGTACAGCCTTATCAACCAGGAAGTTTAAGCAACTTAAATTTTTCGGTGAAAGATTGTATTGATGTTAAAGATAAAATTACGGGTTTTGGTAACCCCACATGGCGTAGTACACACCCTAAAGCCAGCGCAAACGCAATTTGCGTTGAATTATTACTTTCTCAAGGTGCCAAATGCGTTGGAAAAACAGTGACTGATGAGTTCACTTACAGTTTACTAGGTGAAAATCATTTTTATGGCACTCCTCTCAATCCAAGATGTCCCGATAGAGTACCTGGCGGCTCTTCCAGTGGATCAGCAAGCAGTGTCGCCTGTGATCTGGTTGATTTCGCACTAGGTACAGACACCGGTGGCTCAATAAGAGTACCCGCTAGTAATTGTGGAATTTACGGTTATCGCTCCTCTCATGGAAGAATACCCACAGCAGGCGTAATACCGCTTGCCCCCTCTTTGGATACTGTTGGAGTGTTAGCCAAAAACATGCAAACATTAAAACTTGCCGCTTCAGCATTAATGGGTGGAATAAATTTATGCAATAATCCCAGCGCAAATTATAAAATAGCTGTTGTTGAAGAAATCTTTGCGGCATGTGACCCCAATATTCAAAAATCCATCTATCAACATTTGGATAAAAATTTTAAAGAATATACTGTCATTAGATTGTCTGACATAATGTCAGCGGATGTCACTCTAGCCTGGCTATTTGATCTTTATGTGCTTTTACATTCATGTGAGCTTTGGAGTGTCCATGGAGCGTGGGTGGAAGCGGTAAAACCAGAATTAGGACCTATTGCGGATTATAATTTTAATTGTATAGCTAAATTGGCTAATCGTGGTTTACTGGCTGATGGCATGAAGAAGCGAGAATGGTTTGCAAAAAAGATTCAGAGTTACTTAAAAAAAGATACTTTATTGTGCTTCCCTACCGTACCAGAAACCGCACCCAAAAAAGGTTTCTATAATCAAAACCCAGCCGCAAGAACATCAGGTACTTATTTTCAAAACTTAATCGGCATAAACGCACTTGCCGGATTATCAAAATCTCCCCAAATTACTATCCCTATAACTGATTCCAGCGCTATACCAGTAGGAATATCTTTCCTAGCAGGTCAAAATCAAGATGAATTTTTAATTGAAACCATATCCAGCTGGATACTCGATTGAAATTAGCTGTTAAACCATGACACAAGCAGACCCGAAATGAAATTATATAAACTTTTGGAATTTATAAAAGATGTTTTTAATAAACTTGGAGAAATATACAATTTTCCTCGAAATGCACCTTATTTACTTGAAGAAATCAATACTGAAACTGAACAAATTGTGATCCTTTGTAGAGGTTCCCGCGCTTATATTAAAACCACCATAGAAAATGCAATTGTGACTCCAAATATTATTGAAGGATTATTGCCCATGCAGGCTTGTTGGCTCGGCTATTATTATACATACTTACCCTCTGTGAATATCACCAAAAGAATATCGCGTAAATATCATGAGTTAGGTTTTAAACTGCAAACGAAAAAAGGTAGATTTGAGGTAATAAGCTTAGAAATGAATACTTCGATCTTGGTTTATCGTGACATGAAGACAAATTATATGTACAAGAAAAAAATCACTGAAGTTGTACAAGATCCTTTTGTTATCAACAATATCGATCCAACTCAAGCCTGCTATATTGGGATGCAAGCTGGATACAGAGTTGCTAAATACGGTACTAACGCTTTTAGTGAAAAAAGCAACAAGCCCATTCTAAAGTTAGTAAAATAATGACTTCTTTCCTCATATACAAGCAGGCTCGCCAGTTGAGGTTTTTGGTTCTTCCAAGCGCTTGTTTGGGGTATTAGCACAATCTATTTTCAATTATTATGAGTTATAAAATATGCTTGCGGACACTAACCAAATCAAAAATATACAATATAAATATCTTACTTTTATAGCTATGTTTTTCATGACGCTACTACTATCAGGTACCGTTTTAGGATTTAAAATAGTCTCTTTTGGTCCGTTTCTTGCTCCAGGCTCAACAATCATTTATCCTTATAGTTATTTTATTGGTGCGCTAGTAACTGAAGTTTATGGATATAAAGTAACACGACAACTCATTTGGTACGCTGTTATTTGTGGTTATGTCTATGCTCTTCTTATCGCCGGCATTTTGGAGCTGCCCTCACCCGAATTCTGGGAAAAAAAAGCAGCTTATGAACAAATATTTGGCGATTTATTACGGTTTACAACAGGCGGCTCTATTGGCATGGTAGTTAGTGAGTTTTTAAATAGTTATTTACTCTCTAAATTGAAAATAATCACACGCGGGAAATATTTCTCAATCCGCGCTTTTTTATCCACTTCCGTCGGTGAACTTGCTCATGTTTGTATTTCTGCAATTTTCATTTATGTTGGCATCATACCTGGTAAAAAATTATTCATGCTTATAATAACGATGCTTAGCTATAGATTAGGTTATGGCATGATTGTAATTTGGCCAACTATGCTTCTGGCAATGGTTTTAAAAGCAAAAGAAGGTCTGGATGTTTATGATTATAATACTAACTTCACTCCCTTTCGGCTGCATTTATAAGGGAGACTTATACAATAATGGGAGTTAGCTATAATTATCATCCAGATTATGAATCTGCTCTATTAAGAGGAGTAGAGGAACCCAGACCTTGGGATTTACAAACTTTAATATCATCGCTATGTGAGCCTCAGCATAACCTATTAGATATTGGTTGTGGGACGGCTTGCAAGCTAATAGCTCTCACAAAAAAATTCAAGCAAATCTTTGCCATGGAACCTAATCCAAGCATGTTAGCCAAAGCAATACAGAATATTACGTTAAATGGCATAAATTCTATTTTTCTCATAAGCGGGCTGGCAGACTCTCTCCCGTTTCAGGACAATAGCTTTGATTTCGTTACTGTTATGCTGGCGCCACATAATGCAGCTGAAATATATAGAGTTTTAAAACCGGGTGGATACGCTATCTTAGAAACCATTGGGGAGCGAGATAAGCATGAACTGAAGCTAAAGTTTGGTTATGCTGATAATCAATTAAGAGGGCAATTATCAAATCTAAAAGAAAACACCGTCAAAGAAGTGGCAGAAAAAGAATTCCGAGCGCTTTTTTCTAACGTCACCGTGCAAAATGGCTTCTGGAAAACATATTACACACGAGAAGGTTTAGAGTTATTATTAGAGCAAACGCCCACCATTAAAGATTATAATCGCACGCTGGATGCAGCAGCGTTAACTCAAGTTTGTGAAGCGCTCAAAACAGCTAAAGGTATAGAATTAACCCAACATCGCGTATTAATAACCTCAAAGAAATGATATGCTTTTCTCTAAATTTAAAAGTCGTAAATGTCTTCTAATTATTTTTGCAGGCAGCAGGATCGTTGTTGTCTGATTTCTAGATGCTCTAATTCCAGCCAATATGCCAATATAAAATGCTTGGGTTGGATCAAAAAATTTAATGGCATCTGATGCCGCTATTTTACGTGGATCATCAAGGTATGTCTGCTTATTAGAATTATCGAAATAGCAAATTTGCCCTTCTCTATTTTCATAGTTGATTACATATGTTCCACTTGTTCTACTAAGAAAAAAGTATGATTTTAACCTGTTTTTGCAGCAATTTTTATTCTTGCTATTTAATAGACCATATTTTATCCCTAAATAACAAGCTTCTTCTGGTATTAAACCAAGGATCAAATAGTGATCAGTCGCTATTTCATCATAACTCCTGGAAAATGGAGTTCTTATAAAGCGCGGTAAAAAAATGACCTTATTATCTCCCACCTCCTCAGATATTTTATACTTAACTTTAATATCTTGGTGGATTTGACAAGTCTTATCCTTAAAATATTTGATAAATAGCTGCTTTATTTTTTCCATCGATCAATAGCCTCTTCCAACTACTTTAAAATTTTGACCAACTTCAGGGAACAAAATAATTAAAGGAGAGATAAAGTTGTTTCTCTATTCTAGCTCAATCATTATATCAGCCCTTATCTTCTTTTGTTAAATTAAAATGCAACTACTCAACCTGAAGT
>JANYCR010000359.1 GCA_025360185.1 Leptospiraceae bacterium
CTTTTTTAAAAAGCTTATTCATCCAGATAGGAAATTGGTTTACTTCCTTCCAGCTTTTGTCTGGCTCAAGTAACTGTAAATAAGATGGATCATAAGAATCGGTGACATACCAACGTCGCGGTTCGCACTGAGGTAAATCACAATTTTCCGTTAGATTAATTCTTTGACTTTCTGCTGCGAGACTTATGGAAGAGAGAAGTAGGATTAGTAGAAGTTTCATAATAAAGTCCAAGGCTTTCTTGAATTCTTTAAGAATCATGACTTTAGTAATACAAGTCAATGACAAAAACTTTTATTCTTAAATCTAACCTATTTTTCTATTTCACTTCTTAGTTTTCTGATTTTAGTTACAACTAAAGCAGAAACTTCTGTGTAATTGCTTTGTGCATCAATCAAAGCCTCTGCTTCTACTAAATTGCCTGCATCTATTTCTCTTACTATTTTTGCAGCACATTTATGAAATTTTGCATGCTCTATGACTAATTCGTCATAGTGCTGATTTGTTTTGTATTTTACACCTTCTCCATAAATCCATTTTCCCAGTGCACATTGATTATCTTGCTCAATGATAGTTGGATTGAGCGACTTATCTGCTTTTTTTAAGTAACTCCTGAGTTTTGCTTTCCAGTCAACATGCGCGGCGATTGCTTCATCAAAATTCATCTCTACCCTCTTTTATTTTTTTTTGCTATTATACCAATTGATCCATTCATTCTTACTCGAAAAATTTTCTCCGGAAATTGCTTTTAATGCTAATTGTGCAGAGCTTACTGTTTCTGAATTTTTATTTGTCTCTAAAACTTGAATGAGGGTTGGAATATTTGCTTTGTCTTTTCTTTGTAGCATTGCTTGCAGAGCAGCTTTTTGTATTATCGTCTCTGTGGATAATGCAAATTTGTCTAGGGTCTTTGCTGCTTCTTCTCCCGGTATAGACGCGATAGAGCTGAGTAGCACAGAGGATAATTCTTTATTAGATTCAACTTTCTTAGAAAGAAAAATTAAGCTTCTAGGAGAATGAATTTGACCCAGGCTTTCGATTGCTATACGGGAAAGTTTATTGTCACTGCTATTAGCCGCTTCTTGTAAAAGCTCTACTGCATCTTCCGCGTTTAACATTCCAAGTGACCAGGCAGCGCCATATCGACCTTCGCCGCTTTTCTCTTTTAAAATTTCGATTAATACAGGAATACTTTCTTTATTTTGGAGCCAGCCTAGTGACTCGGCTAGAATTTCTCTATCTGAATTTGACTTGTCGCTTGCTAATGCTTCTAGGTTCTTTCGGGAAGGTTCGTGTTTGTATCTTCCTAGTATATAAGCAGATGGAGCAAATAAAGATTTGTCGCTTGCATCTAGAAACTTTGCTACTGATTCGGCGGTTTTTAAATCGTAAAGAGAAGCCATTACATCTGCTGCTGCGAATTGGATTTCTTTGTTTTTATTTTTTAAATAATCTATTAGAAGTGGATTAGCGGAAGTATCCCCAATTTCCTTGAGTGAAATGCTTGCATTTTCTCTTCCTTTGTCAAAGTCTTTTCCGATTGCTTTTGCTAAAGCTGGAATGGATTTTTTACTTTTAATTCTTCCGAGTGCCAGGTAAGTCGCAGCAAGAGTAGGGGATGGCTCAGAAGTATCGGCTAATTGCAATAATACGCCTTCGCCTTTTGTAAGTTTTAATTTTCCAATCACCATTGCATAGGTTTTAGCCTTCTCGATGTCTTTATTTGCGCTTGCCATAGAAATAATTTTGTCTCCCCCGGAGAATGAGCCAATAGTAGAAAGCGCTTCTACGGCTAATAGTCTATAGGTATGATCATTTGAATCTAAGTAAGGAATAATAGCATTAACCGCCGCAGGATCTTTCATTCGTGTGAGTGCGTCTAGAACTGTATCGGTTGAAATATCCTTGTCTTTGAAAAGAGCTACTATGTCCTGGGTTGACGTCGTATCTCCAAAATCTCCGAGAGCAATAGCAGCGCTCCCTTTGACAGCCGGGTTCGAATCTTTTTTTAATAACGTGCGAATTTCCGGTAGAAAGCTTTTGTCTTTTGTTTTTGCTATTTCTACTATTGCTTGTGACCTCTCGTAGAAATTATTGGATTTCAGATTTTGTATGAGTTCTTCTTTTGTTTTCATTGGCTCCTCCTTAATAGTTGGAAGGGAATCAGGTCTATCCGGACCTTTGCAATTTAAAATTAAAATTAAAAGAACGAGAAATGTAAATTTTTGTTTCATCATGATATACCATTTGAGTGAATAGAGCATTGAATGAGAATCATATTTTTTTTGTGAAATGAATTAAAAATTTTACAGTCATTTCGAACATTCCTTTGAAATCTGATTATTCAAAAATATAAAAGTTGATGTGAGAAATCTATCTGGCAAACATTATATTGGTTAATCTTCTACAGCGTTTGTCAGATAGACCTCTCACGAAAAGATGTTCGAGGTGACTGTGGCAGGCACCATTATTCTCAGTAGGGGTTGAATAATTTCAACCCGCATAAGTAAGGGACTGTGTAAAAGCAAAGAAAATATCTCTCACAGAGGGCACATTATGTTGCGCCCCTAAGAAGCAACATTGAGTTTGATTCACAGAGAGTATTGATTTTATTGACTCTTTTCTCTGTGTTCTCTGTGTGCTCTGTGAGAAAATCATGTTTTTACACAGCCCCTTTATTACCCTTACGGTTTTTGATTAACTGTTAGGAATTTTCTTTTCTACGTCTTGTAAATCAGTTAATTCTTTTTTCCAAGAAGAAATATCTTTTCTAGCAATAGTCAGTTGATCCCCATTGATTCCAGAACTTTCAATTGAATACTCAATGAGTTGAATTCTAGATTCTAACTCTTTGGTTTTAAATCCAATGTAGATTCTTTGCTCTTCAGGGGTTACATCTGCTTTGCCGGGAGCTTTAGGAACTGCACTTCCTGGCTCTGATTTTCTTGCATTGATTTCCATTACTGCAAGCTTTGAGTCCATCTTTGCAACTATATCAATTTCCTTTCTTTTTTCTGCCGCTTCAGCTTCTGTCATAGGAGCTTTTAGCTCTGCTGGAATATAGAAATTTTTAGGATACTTGGTTGCAAATGCATTCCATTCTTCTCTAACTTTCTCTTTTCTCTTTGCAGAGGTGTCTTGTTTTGCAAGATGAGGCCAGAGTTTTTCTGCTTCTGCATCTAGCGCGGAATCTTCATTAGCCGGCGCAGGTGCATCGGAGAAGTTAGAAAATCCACCACTTGTGCTACTAACGGTTTCATTCGTTTCGCTAGTTGTGTTTTTATTTGCAGTTTTTTTCTTTCCCGCTGATGGTAAAAAAAGAAATGCTAATGCGATTAAGGCTAGTGCAATACCGCCGATGATTAAAAATTTTTTATTCATAATATTCTCCTTTTGATTTTACGATACGGGAATTTTAATCCCTTTTTTAAAAACAAACTATATGGTTCTCGGGTTTTGATCTAAAGAAAATATTTTAAATACGATTTCTTAATCCTGAAAATCCCGAAAATCATTCTAATCCTGGTCTATTAAGCAAAGATTCCTATGATCCAGGAAATTGCTTGTCCGATGATATTGTTTGTTAAGAAGTTTTTCAAATCTACAGGGTTTCTGTTCAATTCATCATAGTACCATGCATTGTATTCAGAAACTTGTGGAATGGCTACTCCGTATTTTGCGTTGATAGCTTTGATTAACTCATTTGCCATAACAGCGTGACCATACATATTTGGGTGAACTCCATCAAGACCAAAAAGACCTGGTTGATTAGGAAGAGGCCAGTTTGCTTTTGCAGAGCCAGGGCTATATCCGCTTGGGCTTTTGATCGGGCGACCATTTTCTTTGATGTCGTCAAATAGCAATTTTGCGTCAGCTACAGCAAATCCCATCGCAGTTGCTTGTGCTTTTACTTCATTGTTCAAAACAGTGAGGAAGTTTGTGATAGTTGTAATTTCTGTATCGTCTAACACCTGGTCGGCGCTAGAAACTGAACTTCTATAAAATGCTTTACGTCCAGAAAATCCTGGTCTATTTTGTGGGTCAGTGTATTTTTCTAAGTAACCAATTGCAGTTACGTTAGGAACAGTAAATAAAACTCCGCCTTTTAGACTTCCCATTGCTGCGAGTCTTCTCATAGACTCACGAATATCTTTTGTGAATCTAGCTTGGTCAAGACAAGCTAAGTTAGTCGCAAGAGCAGTGCATAATACGTGGTTAGCCGCTACAGTTCCAAATAGAAAAGTTGGTTTTACTTTTTCCATAACTTGGATTTGTGTTCCAGCATCACGTAGTCCATATTGGTGGAATTTATCAGAGTCGACACAATCAGGCGCTGTCACCCAACGGTATGTATACCAATACCAGGTTTCCCAATACCATTCTTTTACTTGTTTTGTTGCGCGGATATCTTCACATTTGCCGCTAGTGTAGAGTGCGTTAGTGTAATCAGCACCGGTAATACCTGCATGAGTTGGAAGTGCAACTGTGCTTTCATTTCCACCGATGATTCCACTCGCCAAACAAATAGGACCACAATTCAATTTTAAAATGTCTTCCAAATTGGCGTAAGGACCTTTAAGAGTGTTATAACTAACGCTTGATCCTGCTTGTTTTGAAACAAGGACAGGGTAAGCCCAGTCTTGCGTTTTTTTCTCAACGGTTACTCCGTAGAAGCCTTGGCTGAGGGAGTCTCCGATAACTCCTGGTTTTTGAAAGAGTTGTTGAACGGTCACTTGTGCAGAAAGTGAGACAGTGCAAAGACTCAATGCGATTGTAAGTAATTTAATCATTCTTAGATTCATTGTGTTCCTCTTGTTTTCGTTTTGTTGGGGTTTTCTCAATTCTATGAAACCCTACGAAATTTTTACAATTTCTATTTTGTTTTTTAATAAAAAAAAATATATATTTTTTGCACGAATCATTTCTACATGTAGGTAAGGGTGTAGGCTTAAGTTTTCTCTAATCTAATATCAGAGTAGATTAAAGTGATATTAAAATTCACATTGCATTTTTCTTTTTTTAAAAATAGGAGCGATTTGATAAATGTTGTTTTTCCTACTTACCGATACGGTTTTTTCCTATTATCCGCTTTTATTGGAAATAATTTATTTATATTTGTGTGAATAAATTTTCTATTCGCATGCTTTGCTTGTATAAGTTTTTGCATAACTATTTGATTTATTTAAAATCCTCTTGATTTTACCAAATACTTGCTAAAAACTTGTAAAAACGGCTAGGAAAAATGGAAATATCATTTCGGGATAAAGGAAAAAATAAAATACTACAGTTCGCCGGGAACTTAGATATTTATACATCTCCGGTTATTAAGAAAAAAGCAATTTCTACAATTGAAGAAGAAGAAGTTGAATCTTTTATATTTGATATGAGCCAAGTGAATTACTTCGATTCTTCTGGCATTGCCCTCATTGCCAATTTGCGAAAGCGGATGTTAGATCGGGCTGGTAAATTTGCCCTGCTTTCCATTTCCTACGAAATTAAATCTGTTTTACAATTAGCTTCTATGGATCGTTTTTTTACAATTTATACGGATGAAACTGAAATTGTCTAAATTGAATTATCTTTTATGTTAGAAATTCCAGGTTTTAAAAGTTTAAGAAAAGTTCTATGGAAAGACCTTGACTCCGGAATGATTGTAGTTGGCGGCGTAAAGGTAAACAATGGTTTGCCTCTAGAGCTCGCTACCTTTCCTGCATTGACTATTAGTTTGATTCATGAGTTAACAAACAAATATCATTTTCTACCTAACAGAGAAATAATCGTCGCCGAAGCCAACCGCGGGGAGAGTCCTTCTCGCATGTCGATGGGATTTCGAACGATTGAAAAACGTTTAAAACAATTTAATGATTTTAGAGAAGTCATTCAGAAGGAACGAGATTTGTTGGTTGAGAAAAAAGGTATTATTTTGCCCGCTGACGCCCCCATTATATCGACACCATATGTAAATACTGAGCAGCTAATCAAAGATAGCTACAACTCTTTTGAACTAAAAATTCCGCGCACTAATCTTCCTTCTATGTTTTCACATTTGGCAGAGAAAATTACTCTTGCCGATATTCTTTCTGGCAAATTGAAAGACAAATTCAGATTACCCGAAGATGCAGAAATCATGCTTCATCTCGTGGTCGATTACTCATATAGTATGAATACTATGGACAAATTAGATATGGTAATTGCTGCGGTTAATTTGTTTTATACTCATATTTCTGAATGCATGTTGAATGTAAAATTGCAACTCTATGTATTTTCCGAAAATTGTATTCAGGCAAAGTTTCCTCTTGGAGGAAAAGAAATTGAACGGAAAGGTACTCATTATGGAAGCTTTATGAAGAAGGTTTTGCATCACCGCAATCCAGATATAATCAATAAAGTAATTTTATTTACTGATGGAGAGCCATCAGACAAGACAGATGCAATCATGACTGGAAATAAAATGAAGAAATTAAAAGTGGATTATACACAGATTATTTTTGATATTAATGAAGATCGTCGTGTTGAATATCGAGGACTTACCGGCAGCGAAAAAAGTATAGATGTTTTTTTACCAAACTCGCCTCCGGGGGTAACGCCTATTAGGCTAAGTGACGTAGATTGGAATAATCGCAAGGCTGAAATTTACGAAATTTTTACGGAAGTGGCTCATGCTTGCGGAGGCAACCAGGTTATTATAAATATCTATGAGCTAATGAGTCTTATCTCCGTTGAAGTTTATGACCATTACATGGGAAGTTTAACTTTGTCCAGAATGCCGATTGTTATTCCCCAATTCCAGGAGTTTAAGCCGAACCCCAAAAAAAATCCAATTGATAATTTAAAAGAAGAGATTACAAAGAAAACTATCAAGCCATTTGAATTTAAAAGAGTAGAGAGACCACACCCATGATGAAAATGAATGAACTTAAATTAATATTTGATGATGAATATAGTCGCCTTTATTTTGATGAGGTTAATCAATATTATGTTCTATGGCTTATGATTACTCATGTGATGTGGTATGATGTCTATATTCGACTTATAGATGAAGAAGTAAGTCAATTCCTAGCGAAAGAAAATACACTCGACAGAGTTCAGTTTCGTCATTTTGCAAATGATGTAGCCCTTAGTAGACCGGGGCTTGTTGGAAAATCTACTACATGGGATGAAAGAATTCTTTTACGTGAAAATAAAAACACTTAAATGCCGAAGAAATTAATTTCCTTTTCCCTGTCACAGTATCAAAAATAGTGCTTGAAAATTTGAGTAATTCTAATACAGTAGAGATATCCTTTTGTCATGTTCGGAAAAGTATTGGAGCAGATATCCATCAAGACGAAGATTTCTTTGCTTCAATTTTTTAATACTAGGAAATTCCTCGTTTTCGTGTAGATAATTTGTAGGCACTCTATTTGGGAAATGAATGATATTTTCTTCATCGGAAAAAATGAAATATGAAATTAAAGAAGCTAAATGTTAAAATTTTAAAAAATTGGAAAGTTTATTTGTTTTGCCTCATTACGGTTCTGGCATTTCAAAATTGTCATTCCAAGTCAGGATTCAAACTATTTGGTTTGATACCTCTGCCATTTTCCCCCTCTAGTGATGGCGCAAAGAGTTTTGTTTTTGAAAATACCGATGCAGTTTTTACCAATGAGTTCGGTCGTCAGGCTTCCTTTACAGTAAAACTTAGTAAAAGACCGGATGGGGATGTTACTATAGGTCCGCTCACTTCTTCGAATACTGCCGAAGGCATTTTAATAACCTCATCGACAATTATATTTACACCGGATAATTTTGATTCGCCACAGACGATCACCTTACAGGGAGTTGGCGATGGAATTGCGGACGGAAATAAACAATATAGAGTAAGGTTTGGTGCAGTTCAAACGAATGATTATAGTTACTCACTCCTTACCGTTCCCGATGTGCTAGCGATTAATACAGATAAAGAGACGCCAAGCATAGCCGCTTCTCCTATTATTGGACTGTCAACAAATGAAAATGGACAGACTGCAAAGATAAGCATAGTTTTATCAACACAGCCTGGAGCAGATGTAATAATCCCGGGTTTTTCTTCTGACACGACCACTGAGTGCAGTGTAAGCGGATCATTGACATTTACCTCAAAAAACTGGGATACCCCACAAAGTCTAAGTGTGTCGGGAGTGGATGATAATATTATTGATGGTCCAATAAATTGTCAGATTTCTAGCACAGCATCTACTAGTGTCGATCAAGTTTATGTAAATAAAACAATGCCAGTTGTTACAGTCGTCAATGTGGATAACGATACAGCAGGCTTTACGTTCGTGCCGTTAACATCAGCAATCACAACAGAGGGAGGAGGACAAGCACAATTTTCGGTTGTATTAAATACAATTCCTTCGGGTAATATTACAGTAACCGGAATAACTACAAGTGATATTACGGAAGGTAGTGTTTCTCCAACGAACATTTCTTTTGGTCCGGCAGATTGGAATATACCCCAAACCATAACTTTAACCGGAATAGATGACTCTATGAGTGATGGTAATATTAGCTACACTGTCGTATTTCCAAATGCAAGTGCTATCAATGTTTTAGATGCGGTATATAATGGTTTGGCTCTATCCTCTGCCGGTTCATTTACGAACCAGGACGATGATACGAAAGGATTTAATATCACGCCATTAGCTCCTACTACTTCTATTTCACCTGTTTCGGTAACAGAGGGAGGTGCTTCTGCAACGTTTCAAGTTAGCCTCACTTCAGATCCATGTGATACTCCAGGCACACCTGATACTTGTAATTCCAGTCCGATTACTATAAATCTAACAAATAACAATCCTACAGGATACACCATTAGCCCCAGCTCCCTTACTTTTGCTGCGGGAACTTGGAATATTAATCAAACTGTTACAGTTACAGCGGTAGATGATTTCATTGATAATCCGAATTTGAATTTTACATTAGTATTGGATCCTATCGTAAGCACGACCGACTATTCAGGATTAGACCCGGCGGACGTAGCAATCCTAGTCATTAATAATGATACATCAGGCTTTACGATCAATCCAGTAGGTGGAGTAACGGTTAATGAGAATGATCCGGGAGGAGTTGGACTAGAAGCTACAATCACTGTGGTATTAAATTCTGAGCCAACGGGAACTGTAACTTTAGGACCCGTCATAAGTACAGGACTCTCCGAGGTCACCATTGCGCCGACAATAGGCGGAGGGAATAATCCTATCTCGAATAGAACCCTTGTATTTACTCCAACTGCAAATCAAGCAATTACAAATTCTGATGCAAATTCTGATTTTATAAACGATACAAGTACGGGAGGATGGAATATACCGCAAACGATTCGAGTGCGAGCAGTGGTAGATGGTACATCAGACGGAACTCAGATTCGCGCTGTTCAGTTTGGATCTAGAACAACGACTGATCCAAAGTATGCGAATGTTGTCCTTACTCCGACACCTGACGTTCCTGCTACCAATATTGACAGTGGTGTTCCTACAATTTTACTACAATCCATTTCCGCTGTGAGCTTTAATGAAGACGGGACTTCTACAATCACCGCACAGGTAGTTCTTGCAACTCTTCCAACGGCTAATGTCACTATATCCAACATTGTTTCCTCCGATACGACGGAAGGGATTGTTATACCCAATGGTGGAGGGGGTTCTATTACAAATCGAACGTTAGTCTTCACCACTACCACAAATGCAGCTGTTACAGGAACAAATACTACAACGGGTGGATGGAATATGCCACAGACAATTACCATCCAAAGTGTAGCAGATGGTTTTGATGATGGGGATATCTCGTTTAAGATTACATTTCCAACTGCAACGGGTGCAGCAGAATATGCAACATTGCATCCTACTTCTGCTAATGCCTCTTATAATAATGGGCTGGGTGAGCTTACGCTAACAAATATTGATAATGACACAATTGGTTTCACCATTTCGGCTGCAAATCCATTTCCTATTACAGAAGGCTCAGCAGCTGGAACGTTTACAGTTGTATTAAATTCAGATCCTTGCAGTACACCGGGCACTCTCTCAACTTGCACATCACAGGCAGTATCCTTTACGTTGACTAATAGTAATACAACTCAATATACAATCAGTCCCTCGTCTCTTACCTTTGGAGTGGGCACTTGGAATGCACCTCAGACAATTACAGTTACTCCAATAAATGATGATTATGATGAGAATAATATGGATTTTACGCTAGTACTCAATCCAATCGTCAGTACGAGTGATTATGGCGGTCAAAATCCAGCCGATGTGACAGTTCGTGTGATTGATAATGATACGAAAGGAATTAATCTAACTTTGACTACCGGCTATTCACATGTAACTTCCAGTGCGGGTGGATATACAGAATACAATATGAATTTGTCTTCGAGTCCATTTCCGGGAAATACAGTTACTGTGACCGTTTCAGTACCGGTAGCTGCACCGCAAGAAGGCAAAATTCTTGCGGCAGACAATGTGACTCAGCTTGATAGTAGAACCTTTACCTACACAAGTGCAAATTGGAATACAAACCAAGTGTTTCGAGTCATGGGAATCACAGGATCTGGAACAGGAAGTACGAATTTTACATTGACAAGGTCGGCAGTGGAAACTGGCACTTTGCCGCCGACGGGGTTCACGGCAGTTCAATACAACAATTATAATGGAGTATCCGCCACTCAGTCCATTACAAACTATCATATAGGAGCCGGAAAGAAAATAGTATTAGCTGGAACGACGACTACCCTTACAGAAGCGGCTCCAGCGGCTACTTATTTTTATGTGTTATTGAAACAGGCACCCACTGCAAATGTAACGATTAACTTTGGAATAGATGCTACTTATCCTTGTACTTTACCCGCATCTGTTGGGTCTTCTAAACAGTTTACCATTAGCCCCGCATCTCTAACAATCACTGCCGCGAATTGGAACCAAGTCAATACCACAAATCAAGTTTCGGTTACAAGTGTAAATGATTTAGTGGACGATGGAGATGTCTCATGCCCACTTAAAATTACGTCTACCGTTAGTGGAGACGCATTTTTTAATGGACTGGTGACGCCTACCGACTTTACGCAGCCTTCCATCATTGTAACAGATGATGATGTGCGCGGAATAGGAAAGCAAAATCAGACTCCTGCTATAGCCGGGAATTTAATAACGTCTAGATCAGGTGCAAGCGCAACTCTACAATACAACCTAAGCTCTAAACCAATGACCAATGTAGTATTAACTTTTGCGGCAACAAGCGGATACGCAACATTTTCCCCAGCCACTTTAACATTTACGCCCGCAAACTATGCCGCTTATCAAACTCTTACTGTAACTGGATCTGGCAGTAGTCCGGCGGCTGATACTGCGTATACGATCACGGCTACAGCTAGCTCGACAGAAACAGCAACAGGATTTGGAAACTCTGCTATTTACAATACCTTTACAAATACGCAGGCTGCGACAAATCGGAATTTGCTGTATGATTTAGTTCCTTGTACCGGGTCAACTGTGGGTACTTGCTCAGCCATAAATGCTACAGGTGGAACAGTCGCAGGTACCTATACCACAACTGAATCCGGAGGGCAGAGATTTTTTGCGATTGCACTGCGCGCACAGCCGAGCTCGAATGTAAGTATTGCAATTAGTAGTTCTAATACTTTAGAAGGAACGGTATCTCCGGCAAGTCTTACCTTTACCACGGCTAATTGGAATACTCTGCAAGTGGCTACGATAACGGGGGTAAACGATTTAGTTGCCGATGGAACGATTGCTTATAATATAAATTTTGGTGCAATGACAGGAGACGCTGCTTTCACGACTACGATTGGCTCTCTGAGCGCTACCAATACAGACAATGATTTATCGGGATTTGTTTTAAACCCTTCTAGCGATACAGGAATTCCAGAAACCAATGTTGCTGGAAGCTTTACAGTTCGATTAAATAGTCAACCTACGGCTAATGTGAGTATACCGCTCAGTGTTAGTGCAGATACATTCCCATTAACAATCACGTCTACCAATCCGATTGTATTCACTACGGCAAATTGGAATACTCCCCAGACAGTTACCTTCACCTGGGTGGGTGATGGAATTAGTACTCCTGCAACTAGAGTGCATTCTGTACTTTTAGATACTGCTACCAGCGTAGATCCTAATTATGCGGTAGATCCTCCCGATTATACTATTTCGATAACTAATTTAGGTGGATTTTGAAAATGCATCCATTGGGAAAAGTATGACACCAGAAAAAATGTACGCGACCACTTTGACTTTTTTAATAGCCCATCAAATCGATGCAGCCTATTGGAAAGAATGGGAGATGTTTTTACTCCCAGGAGGAATCCAATTTTTTGATTTGCTGGTTTTGACCAATTTAAGCTTCCCGTATCTATATCAATTATCGCCTTATGCTTATTATCCGCTTTGGTTTAGCTTTATTTTACGGTAAAACAAAAAGAGAGCTTCAAGAACTAGAAAATCCTGCTTGCAAAGCCAGCTATTTCTAAAAAAATCGTAGTTGTATCATCTCTAAAAATAAATGGGAGAATATTATGAGCCAGCAAACTTCCTCTTCCGGAATGCCAATTAATCCAAACGATCTGAGAGATCAGATATTAGAAAATCACCTACTTACAGAAAAACTTGCTTATTTTAATAGAGAAAAAATTCCAGAGCGAATCACGCATGCCAAAGGAGCAGGGGCTTATGGAGTGTTTACCGTTACTAGAGATATTACGCAATTTACAAAAGCTAGAATGTTTTCAGAAATTGGTAAGCATACACCTGTATTCATTCGTTTTTCTAACTACCGTGGCGAGAAAGGATCTGCGGATACTCTGCGTGATCCACGTGGGTTTGCCATTAAATTTTATACAGAGGAGGGTAATTGGGATTTTGCGGGAAATAATATTCCTATATTTTATATCCGAGATGCCTGGAAGCTGCCCGACTTAATTCATTCTCAAAAAAGAGATCCTCAGACTAATTTGAGTATTGCCACTACTATGTGGGATTTCTGGTCATTATCCCCTGAGACTTTACACGGCGTTACCATGAATTTTTCTGAGCGGGGAATTCCTCAAAGCTATCGTTATACGGATGGATTTTCCTGTCATGCGTTTAGTTTTATCAATGTTGACAATGTTCGAGTCTGGGTTAAATTTCATTTTAAGTCAGAGCAGGGTATTAAGTGTCTTACGAATGAAGAAGCAATAAAACTAGCAGGGGAAAATCCTGATTATTATGTAGAGGATTTATTTCAGTCAATTGAATCTGGAATTTTTCCTAAGTGGAAACTATTTGTTCAAATTCTAACTGATAAAGATTTAGAAAAGTTTACTTTTGATCCGTTCGACGTAACAAAAGTCTGGCCTCATGCAATTGCTCCTGAAACAGAAGTGGGAGTGCTCGAGCTTAACCGCAACCCCGAAAATTACTTTGTAGAAGTAGAGCAGGCGGCTTTCTCTCCAGCCAATGTTGTTCCAGGAATAGGATTTTCGCCTGATAAATTATTACAGACTCGATTATTTGCATACCCAGATGCACAGAGACATAGACTCGGTGTGAATTACCAGTCTTTGCCGATTAACCGCCCGCGATCTTATGTAGAGAATGGATACCGGGATGGAATGATGCGACTTGATTCAAACGGAGGCTCTTCTGTAAATTATATTCCAAATACATTGGAAGAAAAACCTGTTTACAATAAAACAGTAGAGGTTAATTCGATTACTCCACCTAATTTAAAATCCCTTCCTCTAGATGAATATACCCAGGCGGGAAACCTGTATCGACTCATGACAGAGGATGAAAAAGATTTGCTCATCGAAAATCTAGTCGATAGTCTGAAGCATATTCCTACTCGTATTCAAGTAAGGCAATGTGTTCATTTTTATAAAGCTGATCCTGAGTATGCCTATTCTGTTTGTGACTCTCTCGGTCTTGATTTTAACGAGGTCAAAATGCTTTCTACTTTTACCTATGAGGAGCTAATCGCAGAAACCGCTAAGGGATTATATGAGAAGATTGAGAGAGTGAAGACTACGAGTAAGTAGGATTTGCCACATTATGTTGCGCCTGAAAAAAGCAACGCTAGCGCTATTGAGTTAGGCACAAAGGCACAGAGGGCGGAGATCAGACACTAAGGTTGGAACTAATTATGAATACCAAAAGTAGTATAATAGCTCATTTATTTATATTGATTGTCGCCCTACAAACCTCATCCTGTAGCATGTCTATTATTTCTCCTGGTGTCAGGTCAGACAATTCAATGGCTAATATAGAAAAGCCTTCTATTATACGAAATGATAGAATAAGAAACGAAAATCTTTCTGCGTCTCTATTTATTCCTAAAGGAAAGGATTTAGAAGAAGTATTTTTTGATCAAAATAATTTTTCGCCTGAAAATGAAAATCTTAGAAATACACTCACATCATTATGGGAAAAAACAAAGGAAACCGAACATGTTGTTCTGGTTCAAACTGAAGATATAAAGAATAAAACAAATATACGGAAAATCAAAAGTATCCACTTAAAACTCAGAGACTGTGAACCTATAAAATCTATAAACTACCAATAGAGTTGTTGGTAAATTAAGAAAT
>JANYCR010000483.1 GCA_025360185.1 Leptospiraceae bacterium
TTTAGCCAACCTAATTTAGAAAAAGATAGAAGAGACTTCGAAGAACAAATGGCAGAGCTTCGTGCACTCGAGAACCTGGACAAGGTAACAGCGAGTATGCTCAAAGAGACTATTGTCTTAGGCAAAGACAGAGTAGCCGAAATAGACAAACTTCTAACCAAAATCCAAGACCCATCTGTAAAAGCAAAAGTATTAGAGATAAGAGAGCAGGTTGTAAAAATCTTTGAAAACTTTAAGAACGATCCGGAAGATATTAAAATATCCAGACAGTTTTTATCTTATTACTTGGATACTACAATCAAGATTATCCGCAAGTATATTGATCTATCTTCGCAAAAAGTAATTTCACCAGAGCTAAAAGAATCTTTGAAACGAGTAGATGAACTTCTTGTTTCGATTATAGATGCATTTCAAAAACACCATGATAAATTGATTCAAAATGATATTATGGATTTAGATGCAGAGATTACCGTGATGGACAAAACCTTAAAGATGGAAGGAATGTAAATCCTTGGAATTACTTTTAATCAAAACACAAATTAAAGAAATCTTAAAATTAGTAGAGCCACTCGCCGAATACTACCGGTTAAACTTTAAAGACATCACCGACTACGAAAAGCGAGTCATTTACGCAGAACATCTATTAGCCTCTGAGATGATTCGAATTGCTAGTTATTTATATGCAAATGATCCAAGCGAAGCAGAGAAAACTCTTCCCACATTTGCAGAAATTCTAAAAGAGATTGATTCCTCTACTCGCTACGACAAATCAAAATTACTCTCTGAAATTGAGCTCTATATAAAAAACCAACCACAGGGAAAAAACGATTTAATCATTGAAGAGCTAGACCCACCGATGCTCCTCCGCGTTGTGAAATTTTACGACTCTGTGTTTCTCACAAACAATATGTATATAGTAGCAAACTTTCTATTTCAAGTTCTAAATCTAATCGTAAAACAAGATGGAATTGTAACCGAAATCGAGAAGCGGCTACTCACTCGTTACCAATCAATCCTACATGAATCAAACGAAGATTTATATTCCGATTTACCCGGAACAAAAAAGGACTACCTGAATCTAAACTCTGTATTCAACGATTTCTTCGGAAGTGTAGCGACGACTATTAAGAAAGATTCTGGAGCAAAGGACAATTCCCCGAAAGAGGCAAAAGAGAATAAGCCGCAGGGAAATGTGCAGGAAGTTGGAAAAGAAGAAGTATATGATCTTGACCAACTAATGAAAGAGCTAAATGATCTAATTGGTCTTTCTGCGGTTAAGGGCGAAGTGAGTAATCTAGTCAATGTATTAAAAGTAGAAAAACTTCGCAAAGAAAAAAATCTTCCCGTTCCAACAAGAAGTCTTCACATGGTGTTTACCGGTAACCCGGGAACGGGTAAAACTACAATCGGAAGACTCATCGCAAAGATATTTAAAGCGTTAGGCGTCTTAGAAAAAGGTCATTTGATAGAGACCGACAGATCGGGACTAGTCGCAGGCTACGTAGGACAAACCGCAGCAAAGACAATAGAGATTTGCCAGAAATCGCTCGGTGGAGTTTTATTCATCGACGAAGCCTATGCACTAGCAGAGGGCGGAGAGAATGATTTTGGGCGAGAAGCAATCAATACTCTTTTAAAGTTTATGGAAGACAATAGAGGAAACTTCATTGTAATCGTTGCGGGTTACACTGACAATATGCAAAGCTTCATCAATAAAAATCCGGGGCTCCAATCCCGCTTCAATAAATACATAGTCTTCGCTGACTATAGCCCGGAAGAACTATTTTCTATTTTTTCTTCCATCACCACTAAATCTAAATTGAAGCTAACAAAAGAAGCCGCAGTAAAAGTAAAAGAGATTCTACAATCCCATTACGACAAACGAGATAAAAAGTTCGGCAACGGTCGATTTGCCCGTAACCTCTTCGAAAAGATTTACGGTAACCAAGCAAATCGTTTGGTTACCGTGACTGATTTAGATGAAGAAGCCCTCTGCACAATCGCGGCAGAGGATGTGAGTGATTTGTAGGGAAGTATTCAAATATCACGGCAAATATTATACTGCCTAATATACAAATTACCATTCGTTCCCAAATACGACCATTCATACCAAAGTCCTTGACAAATATTTTCTATGGCAATGGAATCCTTGTTATAAACAAACCCGACACATAAAAAGGAAATTACCATGAATAAGGAATTTGAATTTGAATTTGATAATCTAGTAGCCATAAACGATAGATCAATACAAAAAATAATGAAAGAAATAGACGCTAACGATCTAGCCTTAGCGCTTAACGCAGCCTCAGATGAAGTGCATGAGAAAATATTTCGCAATATGGCAGACCATGCGATACCGCTAATAAAAGACTTAATTCACAATCTAAGTAGAACTCCGCTTGAAGAAATAGTTGCAGGTCAAGACCGAATACTCGCCGTTTGGCGGAGCCTCGAAGAAGCGGGTGAAATAGAGAAAGCCTGAATTTTTCTAAAACAACTCTTTACAAAAGGACACCATAGTCTACTAGTAGATAAAAAGATTTTTCAGGAGAATGTTATGATGTATTTTGTTTTGTTTATGAATTTGTTTATAGTTGAAATACGGATTTTGTGAGCTCGCAGAAAATAAAATTAAAAAGGGTTAATCAGTATTAGTCTCTCTGCATACTATCCTTTGCAAAATTTACAAAGGATGGTTTTTAAAATTAAATTTAATGAGGTCATTATGTTTTATTTAGGATTCTTTTTATCGATGGCGATTTTGGCATTTGCTATATTTTTCAGTGGTCTAGGATTCAAGGCTGCCTTTGATCCGGTTAGTATTGGACTAACATTTTTACCCGGCATTCTATTTGCGGCTACTATGCATTCTCCGGCTACTTCTAAAAAAATATTCGGATATTTGGTTTCTTCTAGCATTGATTCAGAAGAAGATAGACGAGTTGCTATTTCTTATTTTCAATTCTTGGGGAATATCACAGTTGGCTCTGGTATTATAATGTTTATGATAGGGGCATTTGCTATGCTTCTTAATCTAGGTGCTGCAGCACTAGAAGCGCTTGGAATTGGAATTGCAAGTTGAAGATGCGGAAAAAGCAATTGCCCAAAAGCTAGAGTTACTCTCCATTATGCGTTCTGGCAATTGGAATTTTACTCCACTCCATATATTCTATTTGCTAGATTAAGCAAGACTCGAAGAAGAAACAGAGGATAAAATTCTAGAAATTGAGAAGAAAGAAAAGTTTCTCCAACAAAGCCGCAAGTCTTCTAAGAAGTTTTTTAAAACTCCCGAAGAAATTGCCGAAAGCGTAAAAGCATTTAACGAACAACTCAGTTTTCTAAAAAAACAAAAACGCGCAGAAGCACCCGAAAGTGCCAGGCAAAAGGCAGAATACTTTCGTCGCCTAGATATAGGCTCTGCCCTCATTACACTCTACAACGCAAAAGAACTTCTAGAGAAATCAGAAAATATTCCGCCTTACTTACATTGGGAAATACTCGGACGGATCGCAAGACTAGAAAAGACAAAAGGCTATACTCGAAATGCACTCGCTCTATCAGAAGAAAGCAGGGAATTGCAGTTAGCCGCTAAACTTTTTTTCACAACTGCTTATGCCAATACACTCGCTGAGATTGCTTCTATTACGAAAGACCAAAAGACTTTCGATCAGGCTATTGTCATCTATGAGCAATTGAATAAGGCTGATTCAGTTGAGGCGAGTAAAATACATATTCAACTCTCTGATATAAGTTGGGGTGAATGGATGTATTCCGGTGATCGGGAAACGAAAAAGTTTTGCATTTCCCATACGTTACGTACTATTTATATTATGGAAAAATTGGCGATTGAGTTACAACCGGATTATCCGCGAATGTTGGAACGGGTCTTGAGAAAGGGAATAGTATATCTTGAAAACATTACCGATGATTTGAATACAGAATTAAAATGGAAAAATATATATTTAAAAGCGTACACTAGTTATGAAAAGCTAGGAATGACAAATGAACTTTTCAAAGGCTAAGGGCAATTATCCTAAGAATGAGCCCAACAGTGCGCTACTAAATTTATACACTGACGAAACGAAGATCGCAAAAGAAGAATATACCGCTATCAAAGAAAAGATGGAGCGAGAGCGAAATACTTTGAATTTGAGTTATGCTAATACAATGTATTCTCTGGGACTAACTCATAAAAAATTAAACGAAATGGATTTGGCGATAGAGAGTTGGAAAACCTCTGCTCGTATCTTAGAAAAATTAGGCGAAGGAAAAAAAGAAATCCAACGCAGAAACTTTCTAGAAATCGCAAACGGCTACCACTCGAAAAAAGATTTTTGCCCCGCTGCTATTTGGTATGAGAAGTCTATCTTCATCGCGGATGTTTTGAGCAATCGAAAGTTATTTGCTAATTTAGACGAGAATGATCCAATCAAGGGTGACTTGATCTTTCGAATTAAGTTTGTTCCCAAAGGAGATTTAGTCGATAAAGCAAGGCATTTGAATAAAGACGTAACTGTATATGTAAACGCTGCACGCGGACAAACAGAATTTGCCTTTCCAAAAGGAAAAGACTTTTCTACCATTGAAGTAGTTGTTGCGACTAAGTCTGGTTTGTCGGTAGATTATCCCTTCGACGAATACCGCGCTGTATTAAGTGTAAGTGCAGTGGATACAAAGACGACCAAGCCGGTATTTCTTTCTCTAGACTTTAAAACTTCTATCACTGATTTCTCCATTTCTGTTGACAAGGCGAGTGATGGTAATGCGGAGCTAAATTTCCAAATCAAACGAACTGGCTCGACCAGATTTTTTTCCGTGTTCATCATGTCTGCTATGTGGCTAATCATTCTTGTCCTACTTTCCATTCTTTATTCCATTTTGGTACTTGGAAAAAAAGTAGAAATTGCATTTTTCGGTTTTTGTGCTGCTATGCTATTTGCTCTTCCTGCACTTCGATCTTCGCAACCGGGTGTTCCGCCTATTGGTGCGTTTTCTGATTACATTGCATTTCTCTGGGCACAGGCTACTGCCGCTTTGTCGCTAGGAATTATCGTCGCCTTATGGTTATATA
>JANYCR010000501.1 GCA_025360185.1 Leptospiraceae bacterium
GAACGATAGGAAGATTCGAAAAGCTTTCCGAAATCGAAGAAGCACAGGTTTTTTTCGGTGGAGAAATAGGAAGCTCTGTTGCAGTAACAAAGATTGCGCGTGTAGTAGATACTATTGAAGACCTAAAGACAATGTGCTATCTCTATGCTCCAATAAAAGAAGAGTCAGAGCCGCATAGTCTCATAAAGGGGTTTATCAATAGTTTGCGCAAAGGTGATCCGCCCAAAATAGAACGGGTAACAAAACCTTCTCTATTTATTGATGTATATAAACAATCCGGGGCTAATACAGTAGCTGTCGTTGATTCCATTTTGCAAAAAGTAGAAAAGCTAAATACTTCTGTTTTAAAAGATAGAAAAGGAAATCCAAATATCGTTGTCGTCAGAGATAGCTCTGTATGGATTCGCGCGAACGTAGAAGATGTATCTGTATCCATTATCCTCGGAATTATTCTTACTGTCCTAGTAGTCTATTTCTTCTTAGGAAATGTTCGCTCTACAATCATCACTGGTCTTGCACTTCCGAATAGTTTACTCGGAGCGTTTATTATCATGTATGCGATGGGATTTACCATAAACGTCATGACCCTACTCGCTCTATCTCTCACAGTGGGGCTTTTAGTAGATGATGCAATCGTAGTTCGGGAAAATATTTTTCGGAAGCTAGAAGAAGGTCATCCCCCTGCTATAGCAGCTGAACTGGGGACAAATGAAGTTACCCTCGCCGTAGTCGCAACAAGTTTCACTGTCATTGCGGTATTTTTACCAATTGGGTTTTTAAGTGGGATCGTTGGACAGTTCTTCAAGCAGTTCGGATTAACAGTAGTATTCGCAATGCTTGTGAGTTTATTCGATGCTCTTACAATTGCTCCAATGCTCAGTGCTTATTTTGCAGGCAAGGCTCATGGACAACCAAATTTTCTAGTTCGTGCATTTGACAGGTTTCAAACATGGCTCGAAAAAGTTTACGGAGTCGTAATAGATTTTTCAGTCAAGCGACCACTCGTGATTTTGCTCTCGGCCTCTGCGATATTTATATTCAGCATCTACTCATTAAAGTTTGTTAAGAAAACATTTCTCCCCGCAAACGATCAAGGCGAATTCATAGTATCCATTGATATGCCACCAGGAACTTCTTTGCAAGGAACCTATGAAGTCATTCAAAAAATAGAAGAGAGATTAAAAACAATCCCCGAATTAAATAAACTCGCAACTGTTGTTGGAAGCCCAGATGGTTTTCCAACGATAGGTAATATAGGTATCGCACTCGTTCCTTCTCATAAACGAAGAAGAAATACAGCAGCAGTAAAATCGGAAGTGAGAGAAGTTATGAAAGAGTTTGAGTTTGCAAGACCATCTGTCAATGACTACAGCGCAGTCGGCGGTGGGGTTAACTATCCATTTAACTTAAATATCATGGGAGATGATCTAGAGGCTATTGAGAAGTATTCGAAAGAATTAATTGAAAAGCTAAAAGTGATTCCCGATCTCACAGATATAGAAAGAGATTACCAGGCAGGTAAGCCGGAATTCCAAGTGGAATTTGATTTCAAGAGAATGCAAAGTGTGGGAGTAGCGCCAATTACCGCAGGTGCTGAGCTTCGCTATCATGTGGAAGGTGGTATTGTAGGAAAGCTTCACGACAAAGGCTTGGAATACGATATTCTAATGCGATTACAACCAGACCAGAGAAATTTGCGAACAGCTTATCTCGATACAAAAGTTCCAAACGTAAACTTTAAAATGATTCCACTTAGTTTTGTAAGTAGCGGCAAAGAGAAATTAGGTCCTGCAAAAATTAGCAGGCAGGATAGATCGCGTGTAATTCCAATTCGAGCAAACTTGACAACAACAGGTGCGATTGGAAATGCAACAGATATTGCAAAAAAAATTCTATCCGAATCCTTTCCTCCACCTCCAGGGATACGTTATGCATTCTACGGACAATCCGAAGACTTTAGGGAGTTAATGCAAATTTTCCTCATCGCGTTTGGCTTTGCCCTAC
>JANYCR010000539.1 GCA_025360185.1 Leptospiraceae bacterium
GCCTTCATTTCGGCGAGTCTACCAGCGATCGCCGTGCGCTTATTGTTTTCTAATTGTACAGGCATAGCTTTGAAGCTCCTTAAATGTTATGAGTAGTAGCGTTATGAGTACACGAGATTTTTTTGATATTATTGAATACAATGAGAAAGGAAATTCAGTCTACTTAGTAAAATACTTTAAGAAATAATTTCAATTGATTTAAATATTGTATTCTAGACCAAAAGTTATTTTTCGTTTCATCGTTCGCGGAATAAGAGTTATTTTTAAATTTGGTTCCACATCCATTTGACAAGCAAGTCCTTCAGCTTCACCTAATTGCAAATCTAGGAAACGGCATTTGCAGTTTTCGCAACTTCCTGCCCAGCAATGCTTTTGTAACTTTAGGTCGTAGTCTTCCGTAGTAGAAACAATATAATGAAATGCACGAAGTAGATTTACATTACGTGGAATCATATATTGTTTTTCGTGAATGAAAATTGGAATTAGGTTTTTTTCCGAGTCAGCACCAAAAATTAGTGTAAATGAATTATCGTTTAATGGAAGCATTTAGTTGACCTTAATGCTACAATATGAAATATGTTAGAAACAAATGAAAGCATTTTTAGTTTTAGACAACGGTGAAGTTTTTGAAGGGGAATCTTTCGGCTATGAAGGTTCTGAAGTTGGGGAAGTAGTATTCAATACATCTATGGCAGGGTATCAGGAGATATTGACTGATCCTTCCTATCGTAAGCAAATCGTTACTCTTACTTATCCCATGATTGGAAATTACGGAATTTGTGCCGAAGATATGGAATCTGACAAAGTGCAAGTGAGCGGTCTTATCGTAAAAGAATATGTTCCGGTTCCTTCTAACTTTCGCTCCACTGAGACCTTGGCTTCTTTTTTAATTCGACATAAAATTCCTGCAATTCAAGGAATTGATACTCGTAAGTTAACACGATTTATTCGAAGCAATGGTGCTCCGAACGGTGGAATTTTTATCGCAGATAAATACTCTGAAGATTTTTTGAAGAAGGTAAAGGAATTTCCAGGCATCCAGGGTATGGATTTAGCAAAGATAGTTAGTACAAATGAACGATATGAATTTGGCTCCAAAGAAAATAAGCCTTATAGAGTTGCGGTTTATGATTACGGGGTAAAGACGAATATCCTCAGATGTTTGGATAATGCTGGTTTTGCGGTAAGTGTATTTCCTGCAGAATATCCAATCGAAAAACTAATGGAAGAAAATTTTGACGGATACTTTTTATCGAATGGTCCAGGTGACCCCGAGCCAGTTAGCTACGGAATTCATTCAGCAAAAACTATTATTGCAAATAAAAAACCTCTATTTGGTATTTGCCTTGGACATCAAATAATTGGACTTGCCCTTGGTCGAAAAACGACGAAGCTAAAATTTGGACATCGTGGCGGCAACCAACCTGTAAAAAATACCGCAACTGGTCGCGTTGAAATTACGGCGCAAAATCATGGTTTTGCGGTAGTAGGGGAAGATTCTTCTACTGAGCCGATTACCCATATTAATCTGAATGACGATACAATTGAAGGAATTCGCTCTAGCTCACTTCCTGTGATGGCAGTTCAGTATCATCCAGAAAGTTCTCCGGGACCACATGATGCAGAATATGTATTCAAAGAGTTTTTTGAAATGGTTAAAAAGAGTAAAGCATAGAAATTTTTTGATTAAATGTCATTGACGTAAAATAGGATTTAATAGAAAATATTTTTCACAAATAAAGAAAGGACATATAAAATGGATAATAATGAACAAGAAAATTTTTGGGGATTGCCAATCGGAAGGGAACTCACAACGGACGCGCTTTTAAAAGACCTTTGGGATCCAAGCACAGAAGAAATTTTTACACCGAAACATTTTCTCGGAGTTGGCTGGGGAATCAATTTTTATGCAATTGCCAAGAAGGCTGGCGTAATATAAATGAGATTGCTTTGGGCTGTAAGTAGAAACCACTTGCATGCCCTAAAAAATAATGGCATCTCATTAATATTACATAATTTTATTATAATCTCATTTTGAAGAATAACCGATTTCTATAGAGACTATGAATATTACATCGCTTGCTACCGAAATTTCCTTTAATTGTCCAAATTGCGGAAAGAAATCAAAACTTGCTAATTCTATTTCACATTCTAACGTGATTACGGTCAGTTGTTATTTTTGCCATAAAGAAACAGATGTTAGATGTAAAACAGATAGCAATGGAAATAAATCATTAATTCCCGAACAGCCCGTTCAAACGTTTCATAAAATTGAACTTTCTTTTTTACCGGAAGAGACACCACTCCTCAAAAGTCCGGGATCTTATGCATCGGATAAAACTTATGAGCCAGTCCTTTTAAATATGAATGATACTAATTCAGATGTTGAATCTATTCACTTAGAAATCGAGCAACCAGACACTACAATAAATTCCGACAACGAAAAGAAAGGCTTTCTTAAAGGACTTCGTGATGACTTAGTTGAAATACTTCAGATTCAAACTGTCGAGACGGATAGTCATGTTCCTATTTTTGGAATTGTAAAACAACACAAATAAATTTATTTCCCGAGCTTCACAGATCCTATTTCTACGTCTGCGCTTTCCCATTTGAAAGCCCGCCAGTAAGCATACTTACTATTATCTATTAAATTTACGCCTGAGAATTTACTTTCCATTATAGAATTTCCTTTAACGGTAAAAAGTTTTTTATTTACGTGAGCGGATAATACTGGTTCTCCCTTTAACCAGGCAAGTTCAAACTCCGGGGAATCTTGCCAATCAGGAATTGGAAAACTTGATTGAATCTTATCTATTGCTATATCAAGGATATGTAATTGAAAGTTTTGATAGAAGCCTGTGCTAGCATTCATCTCACCGCTTACTACTGCAATTAAGCTTGCGTTAGCTGATAGAGCTATGCCTAACGGAGTTTTAATTTCAGGCTTACCTTTGATAATATCAGTTGTTTTTTTATTTGCTAAACTATGAATAGAAACGGTTTTACTAGGAGTTCCATATTCATTTTCCCCCAGTCCATGCATGAATGCAAGAGTCTGCGTTGATTCATTATAAAAAAAAGCGTTAGGCAAAATCCAAAATGGAAACCGCTCTAAGTCAGCAATTTTCTTTACACTTAAATCATTTTCAATTTCTCCTAGAATAATTTGAGTAGTAAATTTCTTTTTATCTGTAGTTCCATTAAGTGGGTTCCAAGAATCTTTTTCTTGGTAATGAACTCGCATATAAGCAATCTTTTTTCCGGTCTCCGAAAAACTAATTAGAGGGAAGAGTTTTGCGTCTCTCCAAAAAATGCTAGAGCAGGAAGATAAAAAGATAATTACGATAGCTGAGAATAGTTTCATATTTTTTTCCTTTTGGGTTGTCGTACCAGAGTTGACGAAACAGTAATGTCTCTATTGATTCTAAATCTAAAATCTATTCAAGCTATTTTTAATTGACTTTAAAAAGCTACTCGTTAAACTTCCGAAAATCTAAAGATTAAAAAGGGGATACGAATGATTAAATGGAAGCTTATGATAACAAGCATTCCGTATATGATAGTTGTAATCGGACTTAATTATATACTTGGAAATGTGATTGGATTTGAAGGAATCATAGAATTTGCAGATGTAGGTTTAGTGTTGACTGGAGGAATTTTTCTCGTTGGGTTTATGCTTGCTGGAACGATGTCAGATTACAAAGAGAGCGAAAAACTTCCCGCAGAGCTTGCCTGCACTCTAGAAGCAATTGAAGAAACAATGG
>JANYCR010000110.1 GCA_025360185.1 Leptospiraceae bacterium
TCGGTCGGCTTTGTTTCAAATTTCTTAACGTTTATTACTTGGATCCCGCTCAACTACGGCTTTCCTATAACGTCCCGGGAATTGCCGTCCGTTTGTTTTTGTTGGGTTAGAGTAGGAGAAAGGTAAATAAAAAATTGCAACCAGTTAAACTCTCCAACATTCCATCCAGACGGTTGCAATTTTTGATAGTAGGAAGATTTTAAGTTTTCTGTTTTCTAAATCCTTTTATTGCCCAACAAAAATAAATGGCGGCAATTTGTTGTTATGCGCAGTGCTTCTCTCGGTTACATCTTTGTCAGTTTAATATTTTCGATTCTGTTTCCTTCAACGTAATGCAAGATATAAAATCCATCAATAATTTTAGAAGTATTCAATATCGTTTCGTCTGCTGAAGTTCTTTCGCGCAAGATTTCTTTTCCTGTCAAATCGTATAAAAGAATCATTCCATTTTCTTTGGTACTGTTTATTTTTAATTCACTAATGAACGGAATTGGATAAACAGAGATTGTGGAATATTGCTTTGGGCTTTCTGAAATGCCAACTGTTGCGCATTGTGTATTGACAATACCGCCATTGCCGACAATTGTAGGTGGTGTTCCTATTATAGTAGAAGGGAAAGCAGCGATTGTTGCAGGGTTTGTAACGTTCGTTGTCGGTGTGCCAACAATTGTTGAGGGATTTCCTTCATAACATCCGCTATTTCCATTTGCATCGGTCTTGATAAAATAGACATCTTCATTACCCGCACCGAAACTAGAAGCCCTTCCTGCAATAATATATCCTCCGTCATCAGTTTGTTGAACTGAATAACCCAAATCACCACTTGCTCCGCTAAATGTTTTTGTCCATAAGGTATTTCCCATGCTATCAGTCTTGATTAAGTACACATCAGCACCAATTGCAAGAAAACTCTGCGTATATCCGGTAATAATATATCCTCCATCAAAGGTTTGCTGAACTGAAAAACCAAAATCATCACTTCCTCCACCATATGTTTTTGTCCAAACCACATTTCCAATAGAATCGCTTTTAATTAGGTAAACATCCCGACCACCTGTAGTGAAGCTTTGGGTATTTCCAGTTATAATATATCCTCCGTCTGTGGTTTGCATAACACCACTGCCTGCTTCATGACTCATTCCTCCATAAGTTTTAGTCCAAATTGTATCTCCATTTGCATCTGTCTTAATTAAATAAACATCTTCAATACCTGCACCGAAACTTAAGGTTGTTCCTAAAATAACATATCCGCTGTCATTTGTTTGTCTGATACAATAACCCCAATCTGCATTTGTTCCGCCAAAGATTTTTGTCCAGACTAAATTTCCATTGGAAGCAACTCGGATTAAATAAACATCGCCATTACCATTGAAACTAAATGTTTCCCCTGTAATAATATAACCTCCGTCAAAAGTTTGCTGAACAGAATAGCCATAATCAAAACTTGTTCCTCCAAAAGTTTTTGTCCACAAGGTGTCTCCGAAAGTATCGGTCTTTATTAAATAAACGTCTACGCCACCCGCGCCGAAACTTTGAGTATTTCCGGTTATAATATATCCCCCATCCGTAGTTTGATGAACAGAATAGCCATCATCATCGTTTATTCCTCCAAATGTTCTTGTCCATAAGGTATTTCCCGTGCTATCAGTCTTGATTAAATAAACATCTTTATTGCCTGCACCGAAACTCTTCGTACTACCCACAATAATATATCCTCCATCAGTAGTTTGTTGGACCGAATAACCATAATCAGAACTATCACCTCCAAAGGTTTTTTGGAAAGTGATTTGCGCGAATGAAATTTTGAATGTGAAGATTATCAGGCAAAGAAGAAATATTTTTTTAGAAATCATAGCTGTTCAAGTTTTGACAAAAGAAATGTTTGTATTAACAAGGGCGGTTAATCGAAGCTGTTAGCATTGCGCATAACGCACCGGGGATTGCAGTAGTAATTTTTACCAAGATAAAAATAGGTATTAAAAAATTATTGCGGCAATCTGTTGTTGTCCGTCCGCGAAGATTTTCAAATAAATATTGCAGGGATGACTTTGATAAGGAATTCGGGTATCTTCTTAAACATGGAATTGTTTCTCTTAATAGTTATTTGCAAACGAAAGAATATTTTATTTATAAATCTTCTCAATAGCATCAATATACTTTTCGCTGGCAGGTAAATTTTCTTTTATAAACTTAGCCCTCTGTTCATCATCCATTTTATTTAGCATGAAAGTAATAATATTAAAGGACTCAGCCAATACTGAAATAGTTTCCCCCTTGCTTTCAACAAGAGCGGTTATCATTTTGCTCATTTCCATTTTGTGAGACTCCTCGTTTAGTTTAACATATTTTTTTAGCTTGTCAATATCATATAAATCAAAAATTTCTTTCATTGATTTTATCTGATTGCTTTTTATAAATCCAACAATAATTATTGCAATAAAAGTTGCTAAAGAAATTCCTATGTTTATGTACTCCATGTTTTATATATTTTAGTTTAAGTGTTTACTCATTCCCTTGTCATCTTAAATTAAGATTCATTACCCACCACACCATTTTACTTTGTCATCTTTAATGACTCGGAACCGCTCTGAAC
>JANYCR010000547.1 GCA_025360185.1 Leptospiraceae bacterium
AAGCCGGTCATTGAGCGGAGTCGAAATGCCAGCTAAAAAAATCGGTAGGAGTATCGTCACATTCGACGGGCTCAGTGACCGGCATATGTCAGGAGCCAACTATGAATGAAACAACAATGAATAACGAGAGTCTACTCGAAAGAATTAAAACTTATTTTCAACATAAACAGAGACGAAGAGTTTCGCGTCCGTATACTCTCCTTATATTTGGAAGCTTATTCTTATTAATCCCTATTTTTAATTATATCAGTATCGCATATTATAACGATATTCCTTATTTAAATCCCAGATTGGTATTAAAGACTTTAAAGAAATTGGAAGTAGTTTTACTATTATCCTCACTCATTGTAGGTATAGGGTTATTATCTGTTAGACGATGGGGTTGGTATTCATTTATTACATATGCAGTAATTCTTATCTTTTATAATTTATATACTGTCATATTAAATCCGGTTATATACAATGTTGGTGCATTTGTGCAAACTATCATTGCATTTGCTGCAATGACGTATTTTCTAAAGAAAGATATTTCTACTCCTTATTTCAAAATGTATCCGACGAGCCTTTTTAGCCATCAGGCGTGAAGGCGAGGTCTGCTAGGTTTCGTCCATCAGACGAAAGGGGGGAGGTTGGCGCTTTGAAAAGCGTCATCCGGTAGAGGTAGATATTAAAGTAAATGGTAAGCTAGTAAGGACTAAAGATTTTAGCATGAGCGGGTTTTATGCAGATTTTGAGAACTGTCCTTACCACACACAGGATAGTGTGCAGGTTTTGCTTTTAGGGGTTTGACTATTAATTCTAAAGCGGTTTTGAAAAAGGTTACGAAAGTTTGACTCTGCTGGGTTAATCTTCCAAAACACCCCTTTACATTTTCTAAAAACAGCCAACTACTTTTCAAAATCATGCAGCTAGTTTCAAAAAAGTAGCTGCAAGTTTTATAATTCTAGCAGCCAGTTTCAAAAATTTGGCGTTAACTTTTCTGTGAGTAGCCTTATGTTTTTCAAAAGTTAAGGCTACTTCTGTAGAAATAGCCTTGAGAAATAAATTTTGTAAAGGGGATCTATCGCAGTGTTCATCGGTGGCAAATCTGTCTTCACTCTTTCAAAAACGAAAGCTCCGTCTTCTCGTTCACAATGCTTTTGTCTTTCATCTCAACCATGAGGGCATCTTCTGTTGAGGCTAATTTTATTTTGATTTTACCGTCCACGTCTATGACAGGTGAGCCTTGCACATAGCTTCCTTTGAATGTTTTCTTGTTATCAATCTTGACAGTGAAGTTGTTTCCATCTTCGGAGACTATTTCCATTACAACATTCTTAGTTCCAACATTTCCATCCCATTGCATGGCTGTCCAGGTTCCTTTGAATTTTTCAAACTTAGAATTTCCACCAAAGCTTCTAGTTTTAGCAGCAACTTTAGCGGTAGAAATTACAACAGAGGCTACATTAGAGTAGTCGCTGTCAGTTCCTAGCTGAGTCTTAGAAGTGACTGAGTAGAGGTAGAATTTTTCTTTTTCAGGAACTGCAAATGTGTAAAAGAGTTTACTTGTTTCAACTCTATCTTTGAAATTCCATTTGGAATCACCCTGACGTTTTTCCCAGACATTGTATTCTTCTGCACCTTCCACCTTATGCCAACTAAGTGTTGCATAACCTGTTTTTTTATCTACTACTGCGCTTACTGCTGCTGGTGGCTCTAGTTTTGTGCCGCCGCGTTTTAAATTTGGATCTATATAGCCAACCGCATACCTAGAGAATGGACCCCAAACATTGTCTTTACTCTTTGCGATTACTGTGTAGTATCTCTGACCTTTTTCTGCTGGAGCATCTTCTAATTTTTCCGTTGCTGTTTCGCCTATCGTTTCCCATTTACTATTGGCGTATCTATAGACGAGGTATCCAGTAGCTCCTGTGACCTTGCTCCATTTAACAACGATTTTGTCTTTAAATTGTCCCATCGAAGCTACCACTTTTTCGGGAGCGGCAGGTTTAGTGGCTATTGATGTTTTGCCCATCACTGCATCTGATATTAATCCGGTGATAGAGTTATTCATACCGGCTATTGTGTAAGTCTCTAAGATTCCATTTTTCTTTGCAGTCTTATCTTCGTAAGAGCTAGTATTACTTTTTCCTATAGAACGGTAAGTCTTAGTAGCCGCATCCCATTTAAAAATTTGGTAGCCAGTTACATTTTCTAGTGGTTCCCATTCCAGAACGATTTTGTCCGGATACTTTGCATCACTTGCGACGATGGAAGTAATTTTCGGAGGAATTTCATTTTTTACAGTCTTCGCATAACCGATAGCAGTTCCTTGACTCATCTCAGAAACATCTTCTTCTGATACTGCAGTAATTTTATAGGCATAGGCTATTTCCGGCTGCACACCAGTATCCTCAAACTGTGTATTTTGAGAAAGTCCTACTTGCTGGAAATTATCTTCGTCTGGAATGCTTCTATAAATTTCGTATCCAATTGCTTTCGGAGAAGGAGACCAGGTTAAAACAATTTTATTTGAAAAATTTCCGTTTGAAGCATTTATTTCCGCAGGAGGAGTTAGGTCAACTTTATCATCCGGGTTAACGTTATTATCCGCTGGGATTGGTTGAACAATGATTTGTTCTTTATTATCAGCTATCTCCGGTCCCGGGTTTGGGTCAATTAAATCAATCATTACAAACGCAGATTTACACACTTTGGTAAAATACTTATAGTCAATATAGCCAAAGCCCTTATCGCCCCATTCAACTCCCCATGAGTTTTGGTATTTGAATGCGTTAGTTGAATCATCGTATCCAACTAGAGTAATTGCGTGTCCGCCAAGGTTTGCACCTTTTGCTTCATTATAAATTTTTTTTCCAATTTCATAAATATTTTCATTAATCAAAATCCCGACTACTACCGGTCTTCCTTGGGCAAGTTGATTTTTAATTTCACTCGGTTCATTGTATCTAAGTCTTTGAAATTCTTTTGCTTTAAACTTTGAGGCTAATTGTAATTGGTCTGGTGTAGGTTGCTTTAAGTAATTCTTTTCAGTATAAGGCATCGCTTCCCAAGGAAGGGCTCCTTTAGAAACGATAAGCGCCATAGCATCAGAAATAGAAGATCCATTGTCTTTTCCTCCGTTAATCTGGTTGTAGATGAATGCAGGGGAAAAAAGACCTTTATAGTTAGGAGCGTTACCGGATTTATACGTCCATGTTCCTTTGTCTTTACGCTCCACAAATTCTTGGTAAGATTTATTCGCGTAAGCCGTTGACCAAGCTACGCAACTACTTTGTTGTCCCTGGTTGCCTACAGGTGGCATTAAATCTGCCAAGTCGACTTTGGAAGGTAGACCTCTATGAGCAATTCGATTTGGATTGGCTTCTTTTAAGGATGAGACAAGATCATAATTGTCAGGCTTGAGTCCCGTGGCAGTAATCTTTGGTCCGTATGTTTGGGCTTGAACGGTTACTGTAAATAATGCGCTTACAAGAAGCGCAAGGCTACGTTTCATTAGTTTCATATAGTCTCCTTTAGGAATTCTATTTATTTGCTTCTAATAATCTTTTTTCGAGTTCTTCAGTCCATTCGCGGAATGCAAACACATGTGGCTCGTAGAGGGTAATGATAGTACTCGCATTTCCTTTGCCGTCTTTTATTTCTTTGTTGATATAAAAAATGACATATTCTCCTTCTTTAGGTGGAGCCTTAAGCCATTTCCCATAGACTTCTGGCAAGACTGTAAACGCTAAGTCAATTTTATCAGGCATTGTTGTTTTGGCTTTGTATTGCTTGCCAATTTCAGCCGTGGTATTAATCGCTATGAGGTTTTTGTTGATTTGCTTTTCTTTCAGGTTCACTAGCTTGGTCTTCGCTATAAAATCTGATTTTTTAACTAACTCCTCAAAACTGGGCGGGGTTGGTGCTGCACTCAGGGTTAAAATAAAACCTAAAAATAATAGGGTAAATCTAGTCATAATCTCTCCATTGGTTGATTCAAGTGAATTTTATCCTAACTGGCAGAATTAAGCAATCCATTTTTTCGTTGTAAAACCCTATGAAAAAACTAGTTTGGAAGAAGTGAGATACACAAAAAGAAAATCAAGACGTGAACAAGTAAACTCTCTAGACATGTCGAGTTTAATGGATATTATCTTCATACTGCTCATCTTTGTTATGATGAGTGTAAGTTTTGCAAAAAACTTTAAACAATTAGAAATTGACCTTCCCAAAAGCGAAACTGGTATCTCGGATTTCTCACCTGACTTACAGATTTCAGTTCAAGAGAACGATAAATTCTATCTAGATAAAAAAGAAACATCTCTAAGTGAGTTATCACAATTTGCCGCAAAGAATAAATTTGCGAACCAGGTTGTAAGCTTAAATGTGGCGAAGAAAGTTCCTTATGAATCCTTTCTGAAAGTGGTAGACATACTAAAACAGGGTAGAATAAAAAAAATAAATTTAGGGACAGAGTAGAAAAAATTGATTTACAAGAGTATAATTTTGAGATTCAATTTGAGTTAAATTTCAAGGCAGCTAGATTTTAATGGAATAGGGGTATCCTATGGATTCTTATTTAGAGTTTGTATTAGAGCGTTTATCCGTCGCAGGCAAGGTTAGCGGTAAAGCGATGTTCGGCGGGCATGGGATTTATCTTGGGGATCTGATATTTGGACTTGTGGTAAACGGAGTCTTATACCTCAAAGTAGACGATTCAAATATAAAGGATTATATCCAAGCAGGAATGAAACCTTTTACCTACCAAGCTAAGAATGGTAAGCCGGTATCTATGTCTTATTGGTGTCTGCCTCTCGACGTTCTAGAGTCAAATGAAGATTTGCCCAAGTGGGTTAATAAATCAATCCAAGTTGCTAAATCAGCGAAACTAACAAAACCTAAAAAGCCATCTACTGGTAAATTAAAAATAGCCACATCAAAGAAGAAATCTTCTCTTGTTAAATCCAAGGCAATTGCTTCCAAAAAAAAACTGCTTGTTAAGAAAAAAGCAACTACTGGTAAAAAGAAACCTAAGAAAAAGTAGACTTTTTCCGATGAATCGCGATCACCGAAATATCATCCTGGGCGGGAATAGTGCCCATGAAATCTCTTAGTGCTTGTAATACAGTGTCTACATATTTGCCGATCGAAATTTTACCTGCATTTTGAATTAATTCTTCTAGTCTTAATTCTCCGAATTCCTCTTTATCTGCGTTCCATTCTTCTATCAATCCATCGGTAAATAAGAATAATCCGCTATCAGGATTAAATTCAAATTCTTTTGAGGTATATGGTGCTTTGGCGGTAACACCTACCATTCTTCCAGTCTTTTCTAACTTTGTGATTACACTACCATTGACTAGAAATTGGGGAAGATGTCCGGCGGAAGAATAGCGAATTTTATTTTTATTTGTATCAACATCTATTACGATACAAGTGAAAAATTGGTTTAGATTCTGAAAGGAATGTAAAAACTCGTTATTCAAATAATAGAGCAGTTCATTTACACTATAAATTCCACGCTTTAAAGATTCATAAATAGTTTTAATCGCCATCGTGATAAGAGCCGCTTGCACTCCATGACCGGTTGCATCTGCGAGGAGAATACGAATTAGTCCCGGTTTCAATTCCATGATGTCAAAAAAATCTCCTCCTACTTCAGCAAGCGGCAAATATCGAATTGTGATTTCCAAGTCACCGATTGTTTTGTCATCTTTAGAAAGAATATTGGATTGAATTTTTCTAGCGGTAGAAAGATCGCTTTGGATGATATTTAGATTATGCTCTAATTGGTTTGTAAGAATTTCCTTTTCTTTTATATTCGAACGAATTTTATCTAATACAAGGTTATATCTCTCTGCAATTTGTCCAACCTCAGTGAATGGTTCAACGGAAATATTTTTTGATAAATCACCAGTTCTCTTTTGGTATTCCATCTCCAAAAATAAATCAGTCAACTCAGTAGTCGCTCTATGCTCGGCAAAATTCAATCCCTGTCTTTCATTTGTTTCAGAAACTCTAAGGCGGTAAAACTTATTAATGAAACTTAAAAGTAAAAAGCTAACGCCAAATGCAAGTAATCCACAAGAGAATATTCCAAGAACTTGGATTTGAATTTGTTCTAGACGACTAAGTCCGGTATATAGAGTTTCTAAATTTCCGAAAATACCAACGGCAAGTGTTCCCCAAATCCCACCGGTGAGGTGAACAGGGATTGCCCCCACAGCATCGTCTAATCTTAATTTGTCTAACAGAATCCTAGTTTCGAACATCAGAATTCCCGCAATAAATCCTATTATTACAGATTCAACTGAAGTTACTGCATGGCAGGCTGCGGTAATTGACACTAGACCTGCGAGTGCTCCATTCAAAGGAAGAGTTGCCTCTGCATATCTAAGTCTAATCCATCCATAAATTAGAGCCGATGCCATTCCTCCTGCGGCGGCTAACATTGTATTTGCGATAATCCCTGGAATTGCACCTGAGAAGGCGAGGGTGCTACCACCGTTAAATCCAATCCAACCAAACCAGAGTATCAGCGTTCCAAGCATTGCAATCGGGAGATTATGCCCCGTAATATTTCTAACTTCACCGGTTTCTGAGTATTTGCCGCTTCGACTTCCAATTAATGTTAGCGCGACAAGTCCCACCCATCCACCTACACTGTGAACCACCGTTGAGCCAGCAAAGTCAACAAATCCTTTATTATTAAGCCATCCAGTTAAACTAGTCCACTCGCCTAAATTTTTTCCCCAAGCCCAGTGTCCAAAGATGGGATAAATCGTTGATGAAATTAGAGCGGTTACTATTAAATAGGCTCCAAACTTCATTCTTTCGGCGACAGCACCGGATACGATAGTCGCTGCCGTTCCACAAAACATAAGTTGAAATAAAAAAAATACGGGAGTCTCTGGATGCTCTATCGAAAAGGTCGGAAAAAAAGAATCAGTCCCTACAATGCCAGAATTAGTTTTTCCATACATGAGTCCAAATCCTACGAAATAGAAAACGAGTGTAGCAATGCCGAAGTCTGTAATATTTTTTATAGCAACATTGATAGAATTTTTTGTTCTAGTTAATCCTGACTCTAAACATAAAAATCCAGCTTGCATAAAAAATACAAGACCGGAAGAAATGATCATCCAGAGTATATCAAAGTTTGTTTTTAGCATGTCTATTTTTTAGAAAGACTTTTTGATTTGTCGATTAATTGTAAGAATTCGCTGCGGTAGCCTTCTTTGTCTTGCCCGAGAGATTTCTTTGCGAGTTCATAAGTATCTTTCCAATTGGCGTTTCCTTTGTATTCAGAATCGCGAAGTAGCATTCCAAAAGCAGCAACGGCGGATGCGAAGCGATAGTCGCTAGATGTCTGCCCAATATCTAAAATATTGTATTGAATTGGGAAAGTTAATAGCGAACTTTTATTTCCGTTTGGTTCTTTGTATCTAAACTTGATAGTTAAAATTTCATCTGAGTCAGATGCTTTCGAATTTTTCCTATCTTCTTGGTATTTGAGTGGATCGACCGGAGGAGTAGTGGACTTATTCTGAGTAGGGGTTAATTCGTATAAGGCGGTAACATAATGACCGGAGCCAATTTCTCCAGCGTCTTTCTTATCATCATTGAAGTCTTCATTGCGCAGTAGGCGATTTTCGTAACCAATCAAACGATAGGATTTTACATACTTGGGATTAAATTCCAATTGAAGTTTAACATCTTTTGCAATCGTTACAAGAGTCCCACCGGATTGAGTGACTAGGACTTTTCTTGCTTCCATCAATGTATCAATATACGCATAATTCCCATTACCCTTATTGGCAAGTTGTTCCATCGTCGTATCTTTGATATTTCCGGTTCCAAATCCAAGGACTGTTAGAAATACGCCTGATTCTCTTTGTTTTTCGATGAGACGGACTAATTCTCCCTGGCTAGAAACACCTACGTTAAAATCTCCATCTGTTGCGAGGATAACACGGTTAATTCCCTGTTTATCAAAATTTTCACGGGCAACTTTATAAGCGAGTTCAATTCCAGCACCTCCATTCGTTGAACCACCTGCTTCGAGTGAGTCGAGTGCGGATATAATTTTTTCTTTTTTGTCGGCGGAAGTAGGAGGTAACACAAGCCCGCTTGCACCTGCGTATACGACGAGAGAAATTCTATCTTTTTCTGTTAATTCTCCGAGTAATAGTTTAAGTCCTTGTTTGACTAATGGCAATTTGTCGGAAGTGAGCATTGACCCTGAGACATCGAGTAGGAAAACCAAATTACGGGGAGGAATATTTTTCTTTTCAATTGAAACGCCCTTGAGTGCAATTTTCATCAAATAGTTTTCAGGTTTCCATGGAGCAGTTGAAATTTCAGTCGCAACGGAAAACGGTGATTTGTCTTCAGGTTCTTTATAATTATAGGAAAAGTAATTGATAAGCTCTTCAATTCTAACTGCGTCTTTAGGAGGAAGTGATCCACTTGTCAAATACCTTCTTACATTCGCATAAGAGGCTGTATCCACATCAATCGAAAACGTAGAAAGTGGATTTTGTTTTACATCAAGAAATGGATTGTCTGTTATCTTATCGTATTGCTCTGTATTAAAAGCCTCATCTTTTGGCGAATTCTTTTCCTTTTTCTTTGAATCCGTTTTCTGGTAATCCATATCCTTATAGCCAAGAGGTAATTGTTTATTGTCCGTTACACTTGTTCCTTTTTTGGATGGGCTTGCAGGAGCAGGTCGTAGATTTTGTTCTCTAGCTGGTTGGCGAGCTGATTCTCCGTCTGATACACTAGATGGGATTGTGGAACTTTTATTATAATTCGATTTATGCTCGGAATAAGATGGACTTTCTTCTTTGGCAGACGAACAGTAACCTAAAAGTAAGCATATGAATAAGGGAATGGGTAAGTAATATTTTGTGTTCATGATTTTTTATACTCCTGTAGTATAGAATGCACTGCTGTGCGAATGGAAATTTTATTTTCTTTCACATCTTCTTGCAATTTTAAAATGAGAGGATTATTTTCTTTTAGATTTTGAATATCGTAATAAATTTGATTTTGTAGATGAGACCATAGCCATTTATCGTACTGAGTCTTGCGGTTAATAGTAAGTTGCTCACCGGAGGCATTAACGAAGTCTTGGATTTTTTCCCATACATTTGCAATTCCATTTTTTAGAAGAGAGCTAATTGTGATTACAGGTGAATTCCAATATTTATACTTCGGCTTAAATAGACGTAGTGCGTTTTCGAATTCATGCCTTGCATTTTCGGCATTGATTTTATTTGTTCCATCTGCTTTATTAATTAAAATAATATCTGCCATTTCCATTATGCCTTTTTTAATTCCCTGCAATTCATCTCCGGCACCGGCAAGTAGTAGCAATAAAAATATATCAGTCATGTCTGCAACGGCTACTTCTGATTGTCCCACACCAACTGTTTCTACAATAATCACTTCGTAGCCGGCAGCTTCACAGAGAAGAATTGTATCTTTTGTCTTGCGCGTAACTCCTCCTAAATTTCCGCTTGTAGGAGAAGGGCGAATGAACGCATTCATACTCTGTGTTAGCTCCGGCATACGAGTCTTATCCCCTAAAATGCTCCCGCCAGTAATGGGAGATGTTGGATCTACTGCGAGAACGGCTACTTTTTTACCTTTAGAGATTACATACATTCCGAATGCTTCGATAAATGTAGATTTGCCTGCACCTGGAACTCCGCTGATTCCAATTCGAATGGACGAGGTAGGTTTACCTGCAATTCCATAAAGTATTTCGTCGGCAGTTTTTGCATCTTCCATTCGGCTGCTCTCTACTAATGTAATAGATTTTGCCAGCGCGCGTCTATTGCCTGCTAAAACTCCTTGAATCAATTCTTCTGGATTGTAACTCATTCTAATTTCAATGCTAGTAGCCTAAAGTCAATTGTCAAAGGAAATATTTACTTGACATGTATTCTTCCATAGTCATAATAGTAGTATTAAATGACTATGGAGGCTGACTATGAATAATTATTTCAATGTTGCACAGGCTAAGTCTAGATTTTCAGAGGTTCTTCATCGGGCGGAGGCGAGTCCTCAGTTTATTTCCAGTCGCGGAAAAGATGTCGGTGTGATTTTAAGTAAAAAATCTTACGAAAAACTTATCCAAATAGAAAACGACAACCAACCCCGCACTAAGCTAAAGCATTTTCTAGAACTCTCCAAAGACCTCAGGTCTAATTTTCCGAACAAACTTCCAACCTCTTCTCGTAAGTCTCGCTCGATTCCCAATTTCAATTAATTCTTTTGAGTAATTATCTTTTAGATACAAATGTAATTTCAGAGCTGGCTCGAAAAAAACCAAATCCATCTGTTCTAGAATTTTTTGAATCACTCGATGAAATTACTATTAGCGTGATAACTGTTGAAGAAATAGAATTTGGAATAGAAAGACTTCCGCAAGCACAGAGAAAAAATCTATGGAGATGGTGGTCTGCCTTATTATCTCTTCCTCCTAACGTTCTAGAAATTGATGATAAAATCGCGAAGCTTGCCGGAAATCTTCGTGCAAAGCAAGAGGCTAAAGGAAAAAGCCGCACACAGGCAGACATGCTTATTGCGGCAACAGCAATTTCGAATGGGTTAATTCTTGTTACCCGCAATACGAAAGACTTTTCTGACTCAGGAGTTAGCGTTTTAAATCCGTTTTAAAATAGTGAGGTATAGAGCATGATAGAAAAAGCAATTGAAATCGCGATGAATGCGCACAAAGGGCAGACCGACAAAAATGGTCAGCCTTATATCTTGCACGTAATGCGCGTTGGGCTTAGAGGCAGAACTGATGACGAAAAGATTTTAGGAATTCTTCATGATGTAGTAGAGGATTCTGATTGGACATTTGAAAGACTCGCAAAAGAAGGATTTTCCCCTACAATCCTTTCTGCACTAGAATGCTTGACTAAGAAATCAGAAGATGAGCCTTATGAAGAATTTATTGCGCGGGTCAAGCAAAATCATTTAGCTATTTCAGTAAAGCTAAATGATCTTGAGGACAATATGGATGTTCGCCGTATGGAATTTGTGCAAGAAAAAGATATGAAACGACTCAATAAATATCTAAGGGCTTACAAGGAATTGGCGGAGTTAAAAAATCAGTAATTAATGACCTTCAAACTCACAGATTGAATAAATATCTACACCATATTTTTCTTTGATCATCTTACTTCCGTTTAAGTCAGGCAAATCAATAATAACACCTGCTTCATAGATTTCGCCACCGAGTGCGCGGACTAATTGAATTGCCGCTCCGAGGGTTCCACCTGTAGCAATTAAGTCGTCCATGATTAGAACTTTATCGCCAGGAACAATAGAGTCCTTGTGGATTTCAATAATGTCAGTTCCGTATTCAAGCGCATACTCTTGCTTAAGCGTTTCTCCGGGAAGTTTACCTTTTTTTCGAATTGGAACAAGACCGACACCGAGTTGAAAGGCAAGGGCGGCACCTGTGATAAATCCTCTAGCTTCGATAGCGGCTACTTTCGTTATGCCTTTCTTTTCATATCGTGCTACAAATGTACCTATCGTCAATGCGAGTCCTTCTGGGTCTAGGATTAGAGAAGTAATATCTCTAAACATGATTCCAGGTTTTGGCCAATCCGGTATAGTTCTGATTTTAGATTTTACGATAGACATAGTTTGTTTCCTTAGGTTGTGAAAACCGTGTATCTACCAGTTTGAAATTGTTTTTCATTTCGTAAATCACAAATTGATTGAATTAACTTGGAAAAGTCTATTTTTCATACCCGAAGAGTTTAACCGTATATAAAAATTATAACGATAACGCTTGACATTAGTAACGCTTTTAGAGAGCATTCTATTGTGATTAAGAGTTTTAGTTCAACTGAAACAGAAAAAATATGGAAAGGCGAATTTTCCAAGAAAATACCAACCGAAATACAGAGGCAGATTCGAAAAAAGTTAAGGATGATTAATAACGCAGAAGTTTTGGAGGACTTAAGAGTTCCACCGGGTAATAAGCTAGAATCTCTTAAGGGTGATAGAAAAGGTCAATATAGCATAAGAGTGAATGACCAGTGGAGAATTTGTTTTAATTGGATAAGCGAAAATGCTACCAATGTTGAAGTTGTAGATTATCATTAGATAGGGTAACAATATGAAAAAAATTCCAAATATACATCCGGGTGAAATTTTAGAAGAAGAGTTTTTAGTGCCGCTAGAAATTACTGCATACCGATTGGCGAAGGAAACGGGAATCCCGCAAACTCGCATTAGCCAAATCATAAAGGGTAACAGGGGGATTACCGCAGACACTGCTATACGATTTTCAAAATTTTTTGGAACCACGCCTCAATTCTGGCTTGGTCTGCAAAATGATTATGATTTAGAAGAAGAATCCAAAAAGAAGATGAAAGAATTTAATTCTATTTTAAATTTTAAAGAAGCATTGGCTCTAGTATGAACGCAATTATTGTTACGGGAGCAAGCTCAGGCATTGGCAGGCACCTTGCGTTTGAATTTGCAGCGCGTGGTTATTCACTCGGACTTACTGCAAGACGATTTGATCTTTTACAGAAACTGCGCGAAGAACTTTATTCCAAATTCGGAATGAGTCTCAAAGTAGAAATTCGCTCTTTAGATATTACTGATTATAAAAATATTTTTTCTGTTTTAAAAGATCTGAATAATTCGTTAGGCGGTATAACGCATGTTGTGGCTAACGCAGGTGTAGCCGGTTCAAGTCGAGTAGGCTCTGGAAAATTTTTACACGATAAACAAGTAATCGAAACAAATCTATTGGGTGCAATGGCGACAGTCGATGCAGCAGCAGAAATCTTTAAATCATCTAAGATTGAGGGGCATATCATTGGTATCTCCTCAATTGCTGGGTTTAGAGGATTTCCGGGAGACGCTTCGTATTGTTCTTCGAAAGCAGGACTTACTATTTATTTAGAATCAGCCAGGCGTGATTTAAAAAAGTTTGGAATTTTAGTAACTACGATTCATCCCGGATTCATTGATACAGATATGAATTCCCATTTGCCCTACCGACCTTTTGTAGTTACAGTAGAGAAGGGTGCGGCAGAGCTTGCCAAACTCATTGAAAAAAAAGTTGAGGTTTCTACGCTTCCCCGTTTTCCTTGGGGAATTGTTGGTTGGCTCCTTAAGCGGATACCAGATATTATCTGGCAGAGGTTAAAATTTTGAGTGAAAAAATAAAAGTAGTATTTGTATGTCTTGGAAATATTTGCAGATCACCGGCAGCAGAAGGGGCATTTAAACATCTAGTGCAGAAAAGAGGACTGGAAGACTTATTTGAAATAGATTCTGCTGGAACTGCGGAGTATCATGTAGGTGAGCCTCCCCATGAGACTACTACGCAAGTTGCACGGGAAAGAGGAATTATCCTCAAGCATCTATGCAGGCAATTCCAATATGCTGATTTTTTGAAGTTCGATCATATCATTGCAATGGATAATTCTAATTACAAAAATATTTTGTCGATGGCTCGTGATGAAGCCCAAAAGAAGAAGGTAATGAAGTTTAGACGCTTTGATTCTAAAGTCAATGGAGAACCGGATGTGCCGGACCCCTATTATGACGGCATTGCTGGGTTTGAGCATGTACAGGATATTGTAGAGCGAGCGTCGGAAGGATTTTTGGAATGGATTTTACAAAATCATAGTATTTCTAAACAAGACTTTGAGGAAAATGAGGAGTAGTCAATGGCTGAAGACAAACACGTAGTAATCGTTGGGGCTGGATTTGCAGGCTTGCAAGCAGCTAAAAAATTAGGAAACAGAAAAGGAATTAAAGTAACTGTTGTAGATAAGAATAATCATCATTTGTTTCAACCTTTACTTTATCAAGTTGCAAGTTCAGTTTTGAGTCCGGCTGATATTGCTATTCCTACGAGATCTATTACAACGAACTTTGAGAATATTTCCATCATCATGTCTGAGTTAAAAGAAATTAATAAAGAGCATAAAAAATTGCATTTGGAACATACTACGATTCAATACGATTACTTGATTCTTGCTATGGGAGCAAGGACAAGTTATTTCGGAAATGACCACTGGAAAAAATTTGCACCGGGGATGAAAAATCTAAGCGACGCTTTAAAGGTAAGAAAAAATATTTTGGTGTCGTTTGAACGTGCAGAGCTTGAGACTAATCCTGCTAAGGTTGCGGAACTTTTGAACTACGTAGTAATTGGTGGTGGACCTACAGGCGTTGAACTCTCAGGGGCTATTGCAGAGTTGTCGCACCAGATTATTCGGAATGATTTTCGTTTCATAGATTCATCTCTAAGTAAAATTACTCTTGTCGAAGGTGGTCCGAGACTACTTCCTTCTTTCTCTGAAAAGTCTTCCGAAGTTGCGCGTAAAGAATTAATCAAGCGAGGAGTAGAGGTAAAGCTCAATACTCGAGTCGTAAACATTGATGAGAGCGGAGTTCATACCGGAACAGAAGTTATAAAATCACACAATATCATTTGGGCGGCGGGTGTGGCGGCAAGTCCTTTTACGGCAAAGCTTGAAGTACCGATCGATAAGTCCGGGCGGGTAATCGTGGATAAACACTGTGCTATTCCAAGTAACCCAGAAATTTTTTGTATTGGGGATATGGCAAATTTTAGTGAAGGATTGGAACGTCCACTTCCTGGGGTATCACCTGTTGCAATGCAACAGGGACGTTATGTGTCAGACTTAATCATGAGCGAGTTAAAAGGTAAGGAGCGTAAGCCGTTTCAATACTTTGATAAAGGTAGTATGGCGA